>NZ_CAXBDC010000003.1:0-90250 GCF_963974195.1 uncultured Nisaea sp. | reverse complement strand
CGTAACCACCGTAAAGTGTGTCCGAACCAATGCCGCCATTAAGAGAATCGTCGCCGCTCGTCCCCGAAATCGTCGCCATGAAATGCTCCCGGCATTTAATCCATAATAACAATAAGATTTGTTAACCATGACGTATATTGGTATGTCCCTCAAGGGGGGTGAACTTTTATATTTTTACCCTTTTGGATCGTTGGTTTAATTCAAATCCACGCTTCATCCGGCAGCACGAGCGTTTTGCGCATTCCCCTCTTAACGCTCTCTCCCGCTCCTGCTAGATTCATAAAAAATTACACTTGAACAGGAGAATCCCCGTGTCCCGCATTGTTACCATCGGCGCCGCCCAACTCGGCCCGATTGCGCCGGATGAGTCCCGCGCCAGCGCCGTCAACCGGATGATCGAGTTGCTGAAGCAGGCGGGGGACCGCGGCTGTAATTTTGTTGTCTTTCCGGAGCTGGCGCTGACCACCTTCTTCCCGCGCTATTACGAGGAAGACATCTCCCGGATGGATCACCATTACGAGCGTGAGATGCCGAGCGCGGAAACGCGGCCGTTGTTCGAGGCGGCGGCGGAGCGGGGGATCGGGTTTTATCTCGGCTATGCGGAGCTGACGCCCAACGGGCACCGCTACAACACGGCGATCCTGGTGGACGAGACCGGCAAGATTACCGGCAAGTACCGCAAGGTGCATCTGCCGGGCCATTCCGAATACGACCCGAACCGGCCGTGGCAGCATCTGGAAAAACGCTATTTCGAGCCGGGGGATCTCGGGTTCGGGGTCTGGCGTCAGCATGGCGGCATTATCGGCATGGCGATCTGCAACGACCGGCGCTGGCCGGAGACCTATCGGGTGATGAGCCTGAAGGGCGCGGAGCTGATTGTGCTCGGCTACAACACGCCGGACGTGAACACTTCGGCCTTCGAGCCGAACCATCTCAGGATGTTCCACAACCATCTGACCATGCAGGCCAATGCCTACATGAACTCGGCCTTCGTGGTCGGCGTGGCGAAGGCCGGGATGGAAGATGGCTGCATGCTGATCGGCGGCTCCTGCATCATCCAGCCCTCGGGCGAGATCGTCAGCCAGGTGTCCTCCGTCGATGATGAGTTGATCACCTATTCGGCGGATCTCGACCTCGCCAAGATGGGCAAGGAGACGGTGTTCAACTACGCCAAGCACCGGCGTATCGAGCATTACGGCAACATCACCGCGCAGACCGGGGTGGAACTGCCGCCGGAACTTTCCGAAGCGGCCGAATAGGTCACGACCTCGTCAGCGCGGGTGAGGCGGACTTGGCGCTATAGTGAGAACGCTATAGACCTGAGTCCGCCCGCCGATGCGTGGCGGAACCACCGACCTCCGGAGTTGCCATGCTGCGGTCCGCCCGGCTCATCCTCGCTGTTCTGCTGTTTTCCCTTTCCGTCATGCCGGATGCCCGGGCAGGGGAGGTCAGGCGGATCACGGTCGAGGGCGAACTGATCGACACCTGGTGCTATGTCACCGAAATCATGTATGCCCGGGGCTCCGCGCATTTCCAGTGCGCCGTATGGTGCGCGGTCGGGGGCATTCCGGTCAGTATCCGGGCGGATGACGGCACGCTTTATGTCGTGCTGCGGGTCGAGGATGACAGCCAGAACGTCTCCAACCCGGCCATGATCCGGATCCAGAGCCATCGGGTCACCGTCGAAGGTGATCTGATCGAGCGGGACGGTGTGAAATATCTGCTCGTCACCCAGGTTGCGGACGACAAGGGCATCGTCGATCTCACGCACGAGAAATTCGGCATTCAGCCATGGGGGATGTGAGAATGGGGCGGTTGCGCTCACTTGCGGTTGCCATGGCACTTTTTCTGTCGACCGCTTCTCCATCCTCGGCGGCCCAGAAGTGGGGCATCGACGGGGAGATGGTCGCCCAGTTCGAGGCAAAAGTGGTTGATATGCTTTGCGAACTACGCGGCGATTGCCCGGCTGCCTGTGGCGGCGGTAAACGCCAGCTCGGGCTGGTGCGGGACGACGGCACGCTTTTGCTGGCGGTGAAAAGCAACACCCTGTTTGCCGGGGCGACGCTGGACTTGCTGCCATATTGCGGGCAGCGCGTGGAGGTGGATGGGCTGATCATCTCCCACCCCGGGATGGTGATTTACATGCTGCAGCGTCTGCGCGCGCCCGGGACCACGGAATGGGTGCGGGCCACGGCTTTTGCCGAGGACTGGAAACAGCGCAATAATACCGAAAACGCCAAGCGATGGTTCCGCCGCGACGGTATGGCAAATGACGTGATCCGCACTTTCGGCAAGGTCGGCCGGCCCGACATCGTGCCGCCTCCGTCTGAATAGACCGATGCCCTTTCACCGCACTTTATCGGTGCTCCTCCTTTTGCTCCCGATCGGGTTTCTCAATAACCCGACTGAGGCGAAGTCCTTGCGCCTGCCCGCTCTTTTCGGCGGCCCGTTCCAGTTGACCGACGAGCAGGGGTTTGGGGTCACGGCGGATACCTATAAAGGCAAGTTCATGCTGGTCTATTTCGGGTACAGTTACTGCCCGGATATTTGCCCGACCGATCTGAGTATCATGGCCGCCGCACTGGATGCGCTGGGGGACGAAGGCGGGCAGATACAGCCCCTGTTCATCTCTGTTGACCCGCACCGGGATAGGCCGGAGACGCTCCGGGAGTTCACCGACGCTTTCCATCCGGACCTGATCGGGCTGACGGGGACGGAAGCGGAGGTTGCTGTGGCGGTGAAGGCCTATCGGGTGCATCGCCGCCGGTTCCAGATGGAGGGGATGACAGGCGAGGATTACCTCGTGGATCATTCAACCCTGACCTATCTGATGGGGCCTGACGGCGCTTTCGTGACCATGTTTCCGCGTGGCACGTCGGCCGAGAAAATGGCAGGGACAATCCGGAAATATATTCGCTCTGGCAGCTAGCGGGGAGGGTACCTGCCATGAAACTTCCCGAAGGCCTGAAATATCTGAAAGCCTCTCCAGAGGCGGAGCCGTGGTTCAGCAGCCTTCCGGCGCTGCTTGAAGATATTACCGCCGAATGGGATCTGACATTGGGAGAGCCCTTCGAGCTTTGCCATGTCTCCTACACAATGCCTGTGGACTCTCCATTTGGTCCCGCCGTTCTGAAGCTGCAATGGCCACATCCGGAGTGCCAATGGGAGGCCGACGCGCTTATCCACTGGAAGGGGGCCGGTGCGGTCAAGCTGCTGGCTCATGACCGGGAACGTCATGCGTTGCTGGTGGAGCGGTGCGAGCCCGGGATAACCCTTGCCGAATGCGAAACGGGGGACAGGATCGCGGTTTATCTGGACCTGCTCCGGGAGTTGTCCGTACCTGCCGGCGCGCCATTCCGCAGCCTGCGGGAAGAATCCATGGAATGGCGAAGCTATCTTCTGCCGCGCTGGGAGGCCGCCGGCCGCCCCTGTCCCGAGGAGCATATCCATTCGGCCCTGGACTTGCTGGATTGGCTTCCTGGCAGTCAGGGGGAGCAAGTTCTGCTGCACCAGGATCTGCATCCGGGAAATGTGCTCACCGCCGGCCGTGCGCCGTTTCTCGCCATTGATCCGAAGCCGCTGGTCGGCGAGCGGGAATTTGCCCTGTCACCGATCATCAACGCCTTCGAGCTGGGGCACACCCCGGAAGACAAACGCGCCCAGCTTGACCGGCTGTGCGATGGCCTTGGGCTTGATCCGGAGCGGGCGCGGGGATGGGCGATTATTCAGGCGCTTGCCTGGAGCTTCAGCACGCCGTTCGCTGCCTATCGGCACGATACGGCGCGCTGGCTTATAGAGATGGACAAATAGTCCGCTGTCTCAGTCCGGGCGGTTCATCTCGAAGACTTCGCCGACGGCACAATAGTCCATGTAACCGAGGCGGCCGACCGGCTGGTACTTGGTGACGTCGATGCGGCCGTCGGCCACATATTTCTCGTCGATATGAATACCGACCACTTCGCCGAGAATCATGCGATTGACCACAGTGTCGCTGACGGAGGGCAGCTCGATCGTTTTCAGATACTTGCACTCGAGATGGACCGGCGCGTCCTTGACCCGGAGAGGTTTCACGAACTGGGACGGCACGCCCTCAAGGCCCGCATGCTGCATCTCGTCCGTGCCGTGCGGGAAATGGATGGCGGTCTGGTTCATCTGTTGTGCCTGGGCCTTGCCGACAATATTGCAGACGAATTCACCGGTTTTTGCCGCGTTCAACGCGCTGTCCTTCGGCGACCCGTCGGGGCGGGAGCCGCTGGAGAAGATCACGCAGGGCGGGGCCCAGGAAACGGCGTTGAAGAAGCTGTAGGGGGCGAGGTTGGTCACGCCGTTCTCGTCAATGGTCGAGATCCAGCCGATCGGCCGGGGCGAGATGGTCGCCTTGAAGGGGTCGAAGGTGAAACCGTGATTCTTGTGATCGCCAGGCTCGAAAAACATGCGCCTCATCCCTGTTCTTAACTTTTTCGCTAAAGCGGAATGCCACAAAGACCGAAACCACGCAACGCCGGGCAGGAGCAAGGGTGCCATTCCCCGCCGCCGCGTATCGTGCTACCGCACAGGGCGTGGAGAGGAGCGCCGATGTCCGTATCACCGGAAGACGATAAAGCCTTGCTGGAGAACCTTCGCGCCGAGTTCGGCAAGAAGGAGACCATGGAGCGGTTGTTCCACACGGTCATCCCGCATCTGGAACAGGGCAAGCGGACGCTTGTCTACATTCTGGCGCAGGTCGACCGGATCGGTCACACGGCGATGGAGCCGTTTTTCCTCAAGTCTCTCTATGGCCCGCACTATGACCGCATCATCCTGGTCACCGGGCAAGGCGAGGGGGCCGGTTACAACCCTTTTATCCTGCAATGCCCGGGGCCCGAATTCGTGCATGTGCCGACCGCTGACCCGATCCTTCCCATGCTCGGATTTCTTGATGGCGGGGTGCATGACCTGCAGCTTTTCCATCTCTGCCTTGCCTCGCCGCAGCGAGTCATCCGCGACTTCGGACGCCATGCCACAGCAGGCGGCGATATCCGCTTTTTCGAGCTGCCCGACACGATCCGTGCGATTGGAGAGGCCTTCCTGAAAGAGACAGGCAAGCCGGCGAATGCACCTTTTGTCGTTCTGCATGCCCGCGACATGAGTTACTTGCCGGAAAAGGCGCATCACGCCTTTCGCTGCGCTGATATTCGCAGTTACGAGGGCGCGGTCCGGCAGTTTGTCGATGCGGGGTACTGGGTTTTCCGTCTGGGAGACAAAGGGAGCGTGCCACTTGAAGGCTACGGGGAACAGGTGGTCGATCTGCCGCACCATCCTGCCTACAGCCAGGCGCTCGACGTTTTCCTGTCTGCCCGCTGTGCCTTTGCCTTCAATCAGGCATCCGGCCCGGAAGCACTGGTCCGGGCCTTTGGCCGGCCAGCGGCGACCGTCAATCTTGTCTATGAATTGCTGCGGTTGCCGATGAAGGACGACCTGCTGCTGTTCAAGCATTATCTCCGGGCTCGCACCGGTGAGCCGCTGTCATACGTGGAGATCCTGGAACTCGGACTACCCGCCATCGGCAAGGGCGAAGATTTCGGGACGAAAGGCGTCGTGATCCGTGAGAACAGTGCCGAAGAGCTCGAAGCGCTTGCTGCTCTCATGATTTCACGGGATCAGGACGGGCAGGCGCCCGAGACGGACGTTGCCTGCCTTGCCCGGTTCCGTGATCTGGGGCGGAGCTATGAGCAGAAGCTGCTCGCCGCGCCGGAAATGCAGGCCGACAATCTGGATTTTTATGCCTATGCGCATGATTTTGGGCAGCCCGCGCCCTCTGTGCTGAGCCGCAAAGGATTTCTGGACCGGCCCTGACGGCTGGTCTATCACCGTCGCGCCCTGAAATCCTCGGAACCGTCCCGTATGCTCTATCAGTTGTTCGCGATCATCGTGCCGGTCTTCATATGCTCGGGTATAGGCTTCCTCTGGGCTCGTCTGAAGCTGCAATTCGATAATGAAACCATCACCTCTTTGGTGACCCTGGTCGGCACGCCGTGTCTGGTGTTCGGCACGCTGGTAGGCCTTGAGCTGTCATTGGAGTCCCTGTTCCGCCTCGGTGCAGGGAGCGCGCTGGTTGCGGCGATCACGGTTGCGGTCGTGATACCGATCCTGTTTCTGGCAAAAAAATCTGTGCGGGCCTTCCTGCCGGCCCTGATGTTTCCGAACACGGGCAATATCGGCTTGCCGCTGTGTCTCTTCGCGTTCGGGCAGGAGGGGCTGGCACTGGCAATTTCCTTTTTCGCCGTGCAGGCCGTGATGATGTTCACCATCGGCACCGGGATCGCATCCGGCCAGTTCGGCCTTTCCTCGCTGACCCGTAACCCGATCATCTATTCGGTCATCGCCGCGCTCGTCTGTATCCTTGGGGATATTGAGGTGCCGAAATGGATCATCAATACGGCGGATCTCGCTGGCGGCATGTGTATCCCGCTGTTGCTGATCGCGCTGGGCGTGTCGCTTGCCAAGCTCCGGATTTCTAATCTGATGGAGAGTTTCGGGATCGCGGCATTGCGGCTGATTGTCGGTTTCGGTTCCGGCGTTTTCGGCGTCTGGATCTTGGGAACCACCGCAATGGAAACGGGCGTGCTGATCCTGATGTCGAGCATGCCCGTCGCGGTCTTCCCCTACCTCTTCGCCGTTCGCTACAACCGGGAGCCGGAAACCATTGCCGGCTGTGTCATCGTCTCGACGATCATCGGTTTCGTCACCATGCCGGGACTGCTTTATCTGGTCTTCAGGCTTTCCGGCACGGCTGGCTGAACGGATACGGCGCCGAAATCAGGCGAATTCGAGCGCGAGATAGGAATTCATCACACTTTCCATCGTTTGCTTCTCCAGATCCCGGACGATGAAGACGAGGCGGGAGCGGCGGTCCTCGCTCGGCCATTTCTCGATCTTGGCCGGGGGATGGAACATGTGCTGCACGGCATGGACGACAACCGGCTGGTCGTCATCAAGCTCTTTCAGGTTCAGCAATCCCTTGATGCGCAGGATGTTGGCGCCGTGGGTCTGGGCCATCATGTCCAGCGCACCCGCGATCCGGTTCCATTCCAGAGGCTCGTCGAAATACAGCACGAAGGAATGGATGTGATCGTCATGCCGGCTGACATCGTGGTGGTGACCATGACCATGATCGTCGTCGTGGCTATGCCCATGATCGTGATGATGCACATGGCCTTCGGTTGCCCGGTAGGCTTCCTCGCGCAGCCATTGGCCGACATCCGCGCTTTTGGTTTTTGGATTATAGAGCCCGGCGTCGAACAGGACTGACGGCGCGACGTCACCCTGAATAGCCTTGATGACGGGAGCCGCTGGATTGAGCTCGTAGAGCCGCTTTTCAACGGCGGAGACCATCTCTGCATCCGTGACGTCGATCTTGGTCAGCACGATCCGGTCGGCGACGGCGGCCTGCTTGACGCTTTCGAACTGCTTGTCGAATTGCTCCATCGCGTGATGCGCGTCGACCACGGTGATGACACCGTCTAGCCGGAAGCGGGTGACCAGGAACGGGTCGGCCATCATGGTGTGCAGGATCGGCGCGGGGTCGGCGAGCCCGGTCGTCTCGACCACGATGCGATCGAAATCGGGGATATTGCCCTTTGCCCGGTCCTTGAACAGCCGCTTCAGCGTATCCACCAGATCGCCGCGCACGGTGCAGCAGAGGCAGCCGCTGTTCAGCAGCACGACATCTTCGTTCGACTCCATGACCAGCGCGTCATCGAGCCCGACCTCGCCGAACTCGTTCACGATGACGGCAATCCGGTCCATCTCCGGGTGGTGCATCAGCTTCGACAGCAGGGTGGTTTTGCCACTGCCGAGGAACCCGGTGAGGATGGAGACCGGAAGCCGGTCCGGCTCGCTTGTCGTGTTTGTCATTTAATGCTCGTGGGTCGGTGTCAGTGTGGTCGGCTCAGTGATGGTGCCCGCAATGGGGGCCGTGTTCGTGATCATGGGTATGATCATGGTCGTGACGATAGGGCACGACGGCGGCTTCGTCCAAGCGTCCGAACAGGGCGCGGAAACTCGGATCGCGCTCGATCTCCGCGGGATGGCCGGTGCAGCAGACATGTCCATTGAGGCAGAGCACCCGGTCCGTTCCGCGCATTACAAGATGCAGGTCGTGGGAAACCATGATTATCGCGGCACCGGTTTCCTCCCGGATTGTCCCGATCAGCCGGAACAATTCAGACTGTGCGGCGACATCCATGCCCTGGGTCGGTTCGTCCAGCACCAGAAAATCCGGTTGTTTCATGATCGCCCGGGCCAGCAGCACGCGCTGGGTCTCGCCGCCGGAGAGGCCTGTCAGTTGCTGGTCCAGCAGATGCGTGATGCCGGCCCGCTCCGCAGTCTCGGCGACCCGGCCGCGCGCCGATTTCATGCCGAGCGAAAGGAAGCGCCGTGGTGTCAGCGGCATGGAATTGTCGAGCGCGAGCTTTTGCGGGACGTAGCCGATACTGGTGCCAAGAGAGAGCTGTACCGTGCCGCTGTCGGGCGTCAGCAGTCCGAGGATGACCCGTAGCAAGGTGGTCTTTCCGCCGCCGTTCGGGCCGATCACGCTCATGATCTCGCCGCGGCCGAGGCTGAAGCTGATTTTGTCGAGTATCGTGCGACCGCTCCTCAGAACGCTGAGGTCTGATACTTCGAGCAGGGCCGGGGCGGCTTTCAACATATCAGGCCGCACGGGATTTGCAGGACGGGCAAAGCCCCTCGATCTCGACTGTGCTGCTCCGGGCTTCGAAACCGTGGCGGCTCGCCAGAGAGGCCAGAAGTTCGCTCAGACCGTCATCCTCAATCTCCAGAGCCGAGCCGCACTCCCGGCAAATCAGGAAGCCGCAATCGTGGCTCCCTTCAGGGCGGCTGCAGCCGATATAGGCATTCTGGGATTCGACCTTGTGCACAAGCCCCTGCTCCATCAGGAAATCGAGTGCCCGGTAGACGGTCGGCGGGGCCACCTTGGCGCCCGGCTTGCCGTCCTTCTCTGCATCGCGCTGCATCTCGGAGAGGATGTCATAGGCACCAACCGGCGCATGACGCTGCCAGACAAGCTCCAGCACCCGGCGGCGGGCCGGGGTTATCCGGACACCACGCTCCGCGCAGAGCCGCTCCGCGGCGCCGAGGGCGTCGTTCAGGCACCGACCATGATCATGGTCCGGTTTGGGAAAGCTGTTGCGGGCATGTGCCAAGATCTGGGATCCGTCGCTCTGAAAGCTGCTTCACTGCAATAGTATAATGTTTCAGATGCGTGTTCCAAGGGCCACCATTGATCCGGATCTTTATCGCGGACGTAAAGCCTTATGCGGATCGGGTGCCGGAGGCCGGCAACCTGGGTTAGCTGAGAGCTTGTTTCATGAGATGTTCGCTGTTTCGATATTTCCGGGTTTTTGCTCTGCTCCTGCTTATCATTCTAGGGGCGTTCGCATTTTCGTCGCCGCTATGGGCGAATGCGCCGTCCGGCTGGGCGCAAGACGGGCTGATCAAGTTCCAGGTCTTCAGAAACGATTCTCCGTTGGGAGTCGTCATGCTGCGATTCAACGTCGATAACGATGTATATGCCGTTGATACACAGACGTTATTTGATTATCGAATCGGCCCGTTCTCGCTCTATTATTACGCGCTCAGGGCGCGGGATGAATGGAGCGGGCCACTCCTTCTTTCAGCGCGCGGCATGGTCAATGATGATGGAGAGATCTTCCGCGTGGACGGGGAAACAGGGCCTGACGGATTCCGGTTTTCCGGCGGAGAGGGCGAGCAACTGGCGCCGCTTGGCACGTCCGTTCCGTCAACCTACTGGAACACGGCGCTGACCAGAGCAAGCGAACTGATCGACCTGCAATATGGCCGGCTGCGCAAAATCACCATGACCAAGGCCGGGCCGGAAACCATCCTGTCCAAAGGCGAGCGGATCGAAGCTGAGCGCTACCAGATGCGGGGCGAGCTCGATCTCGACATCTGGTACGACAAGCGCGGCGAATGGGCCAAGATGAGCTTTACCGTCGACGAGTCCGATTTCGAGTATGTCAGGATCGTCCCGCGCGCCGGTGACGAAACCCGTTTCCTGGAATTGGAAAGCGTGAAGGATATCGGCTCTGAAGAGATCCGGAATGTCCTCAGGGAACTCGAGTAGCGTTTTGGGAAATAGAGAGGCCGGCATGACATCGCGGTGTGTCTGGATTACCGGGGCAAGCTCCGGTATCGGGCTTGCACTGGCCGAGCGGATGATGCGCGATGGTTGGATTGTTGCGGGATCAGCGCGGTCGGCCGGTGCGCTGGTGGATTTGGCTGCAAAGCATGAGGGGCGGTTCTTCGCCTATCCGCTGGATGTGACCGACGCGGATGCCGCAGCTGTAACTGTCACCCGTATCCGGGCGGAGCGGGGCGGACTTGATATGGCCGTATTCGCGGCCGGAACCCACAAGCCCGTCGAGGTCGAGGACTTTCGCATCGAGACTTTCCGTGACCTGATCGATATCAACTTGATGGGGGTGGTGAACTGTCTGGCTGCGGTTACGCCGGGTTTCATCGCGGCGCGCCGTGGCCATGTTGCCGTGGTTTCATCCGTTGCTGGCTATGGCGGGTTGCCGACTGCATCAGCCTATGGTGCGACCAAGGCGGCCCTGATCAACATGACCGAGGCGCTGAAACCGGATTTCGACCGGAACGGCGTGAAATTGCAACTGGTGTGCCCGGGCTTTGTCCGTACTCCGCTGACGGACCGGAACCCGTTTCCGATGCCGTTTCTGATGGAGCCGGAAGATGCTGCAGAGGCTTTTTATCGCGGACTTCAGTCCGACCGGTTCGAGATCACTTTTCCAAGGATCTTTGCCATTATTCTGCGCTGCCTCAACGCGTTGCCCTATAGCCTTTATTTCCGGCTGGTGAAGCGGGGGACTGGCAAGTGACAGTGACTGACGGAGCGACCGCACTGGCTGCCTATGCCATCTGTTTTGAGGAGCTGACATCGGATCATCTCGAAGCCCTGTCGCCACTCCTGGCGGACGATGTTCGCTTCCGTGACCCGTTCAGTGACGTGCGAGGCAGGCAGGCCGTGCTTGGAATCTTCCGGCATATGTTCGAGGCAATGGAAGCACCGACTTTCGTTGTGCTAGATCAGGCTGTCGGCAAAGAGGCCTGTTATCTCAAATGGCGGTTTTCCGGGCGGGTGAAGTCGGCTGGCCGGCGGGAAATTGAAATCACGGGTATGAGCGAGGTGGTGTTCGACGAAAATGGCCTCGTCATCTCGCATATCGACCATTGGGACGCTGCGTCTCAGGTCTTCGGGATGTTTCCGGTACTCGGTCCGCTTTTGCGCTGGTTAGGCCGCAGTTTTTCGCCGACCAGATGATGCGCTCTCCGGTCGCGCACCTTTTTGGAAGAACAGCGTGACTGTGCCGATCGTAATCCCGAATTTCGAGACATCGGCTTTGTTGATAAGGACGCCGTCCGGCTGCAGGAACATCCAGTCGTTGAAGCTGACCTTTATCCGGCTGTCGCCGACTTTCAGCATCAGATCGTAGGACCAGTTCAGTGCCTTGCCCCGGGCAATGCCGTTGGCGACACCGACCACATCATCCGCGCGGCCCTCATAGGTGCCGTCGCCGGTTCTTGTGATGCGCCAGATCCGCTGCTCCGTCTCGCCGTCCGAATATAGGAAATCCTCGATCAGGGTCAGCGTGGTGCCGTCCCAGTCGCCCTCAAGGTCGACGGTGAACTCTCGCTTCAGGTTGCCAAAGCGGTCCTCGAACATGCCCCAGGCCCTGCTCGGTCCGGCAAAATATGTTTCCGGACGGAAATCAGGGTCGGTTCCGGCGAAATCATCGATCTTCATGGAACTACACGCTCCGAGGCTCAACAGCACTATAAGCAGATACGGTAAGACACGGGTCATGGATCATCTCCAGATGGTGTTTATTGGATGTTTTCGGCGATCTTGCGTTGCAACGCGGCCTGCCGCGTCGCGGTCAGGGGGAAGTTGCGCATTATGGCGATGGCCGTAAGTTTCAGGATGACGGGTGCCGCGCCGTAGAGCAGAGAGAGCGTCAGCAGGGCGTCCGTATCATTGCTGCCGTTGGCATCGAAACCAAAGGCGGCAAGTACTGGAAAGGCAATGCCGACGGCCAGGGCAAGGGCCAGCTTCGTCGCCATGCCCCAGAGCGCGAAATAGAGTCCGGTTCGGCTGCCGCCTCCCTCTGCCGTATCCACATCCACCACGTCGGCCTGCATGGAAGGAGGCAACACCAGATCTGCGCCGAGGCACGCGCCGGTGCCGATGCAGATGGCAAGGAAGGCAAGATAGTCGCCGGGGCCGAGCAAAGGCACGAGCGCGAAGATTACGCTGTTCACCAGCATGGCGGCGATCCATGTGCGATGCTTCCCGGCACGATGGCTGATGGTGAGCCAGAGGGGGACGCTGAGGATCCCGGCGAGGAAGTAAATCAGCAGCAGCCCGTCCGTCTCCTGCGGCAGGCCGAGACCCTTGTCCACGAAGAGCACGAAGAGGGTTGCCGCAAGCCCGTTTGCCAGACCGTTCAGCAAATAAGCCAGGATCAGCCGGAGGAAGGGCTTGTTTCGGAGCAGAAGCGCGGCTCCGGTGCGCCAGTCGGGCTTGTGATGCCGGGGCGCGGCGAGCTTCGGGCGCTCTGGCATGATTGCGGTTGCGAGCGTGATTGCGACAGGCAGTGCAATGATCAGGAAGAGCGCCAGGACAGTGAGCACCGTTCCGGTATCCTCGCCGCCACCGGCTGCGGACACGATGGCGGGCATACCAGCTGCCAGCAATGTACCGAAAACCAGCATACCTTCGCGAAAGCCCGCTATCCGCGAGCGCTCGTGATACCCGCCGGACAGCTCTGCGCCCCATGCCGTGTAGGGCAGTTGCACCATGGTCCATCCGAGGTACAGCAGGGCACTCCAGCCGAAGAGGTGGAGCGTGCCAGCCCCTTCAGGCGGGACGAAAAGCATGTAGACGGCAAGGCTGGTAATCGGCGTCCCGGCGAAGAGCCAGGGCTTTCGCCGGCCGAAACGGGTTTCGATTCTGTCGCTCAGCATGCCGATCAGCGGATCGGAGACGGCGTCCCACAATCGGGCCAGCAGCAGTGCGAAACCGACAGCTTCGAGGCTTAGACCCCGGTTCTGCGCGTAGAAGGCGGGCAAGAAGATGAAAAGCGGCACACCGAGCCCGGCCAGCGGCAGTCCGGGCAATCCGTAAGCGAGAAGCTGGCCCCGTGAATAGCGCGCGGGAGTGCCGTCGACCGGCGCTGTGACTGCCATTCGCTTAAGCGTGTTTCAGCGCAATTTGCCGGACATCGATGAGGCCGGCACGAAAGCCACCTTCGCAATAGCAGAGATAATATTCCCACATCCGCCGGAACCGCTCGTCGAAGCCGAGTGGGGCGATCTCCGGCCAACGCGCGAGGAAGCGTTCCCGCCAGATCGCCAGTGTACGGGCATAGTCGATACCGAACCCGTCATTGGCGACGCATTCCAGACCGGAGGCGTCGAAATGATCTGTCAGGCGCGCTTCCGACGGCAGCATGCCGCCCGGGAAGATGTATTTCTGAATGAAGTCCGGGTTCCGGCGATAGGCGTCGAAATCCCTGTCGTTGATGGTGATGATCTGCATGGCGGCACGGCCGGTATCGGTCAGGCGTGCTTTCACTTGATCGAAAAAGACCGGCCAATATTGCTCGCCCACCGCCTCGAACATCTCAATGGAGGCGATATGGTCAAAGCGCCCGTCCACATCGCGGTAATCACAGAGCTCTATGGAAACCTTGTCGGCGATGCCCTCGCGCTTGGCGCGCTCTGTCGCGTAGTCGTGCTGTTCCTGGGAGAGGGTGAGGCCGACGACGCGAGCGCCGTATTCGCGTGCGGCAACGGATGCGAAGCCTCCCCAGCCGCAACCGATTTCCAGCACGGTCTGGCCCGGCTCCAGTTGCAGCATGTCGGCGATGCGCCGGTATTTCCGTTGTTGCGCCGGCTCAAGGTCTTCTTCGCCTGGCTCGAAAACAGCAGACGAGTAAGTCATGCTCGGGTCCAGCCACTTGCCATAGAAGGCGTTCCCGATGTCGTAATGATGGGCAATGTTCCGCCGGCTGCCGCTCTTGGTGTTGCGGTTGGAGAAATGCCCGAGGGTTTTCATGAAGCGGCCGAAGCGGGTGCCATCCAGCGCCTTCGCGAGGGCATTGCGGTTGGCGGCCCCGAACGCGAGCAGGGCGGTCAGATCAGGCGTATCCCAGGCGCCATCCATATAATCTTCGCCGAAACGAAGATCGCCTCCGAGCAGCAGATGCCTGCACACGGCATCGCTCCGCAACAGCAAATGCGCCTTCGGGCCGGGCTCGGCTCCCTTGATGACATGGAGCTGGCCATTGGGTGTCTGCAGGTGCAGCTCGCCCATGCGGACAGCTTTCAGCATGAGCAGCACGACCCGGGTCCAGGGCATGAATGCATTCGGTTTTGCCGGAAAGCTGTCGCCCAGCGTGGAGGATGTTTCGCAAATCTCGCGATCAGTCATTTCTGCCCGTCCCAATCTTGATCACTTGGCTTACGCAGTATGGTGTTCGGTGGATGATTTTTCGCTGACGGAAACCGGATTTGCGGGGGCTTCCGGCCGTTTATGGAAGACCGCTCCCTTGATCCAGAGTTTCAGGGCTTCCCAATGGATGCCCGCCACGACCTTAGCCGTGAGCAGCGGATAGAGCAGGGCCATTTTAAGCAAGGCCCGATCGGTCATCGCTTCCCGCGTTCCGGTATGGGTGGCGACCAGAACCTCTCCCTCCGGCGTGTCCTGGCGGATCAGGATGGAGAGGGTGTCGTCCGGTTTCTTCAGGCGGAACCGGTAGGTTGCGATCATGTCCATGAAGGGGGATACATAGAAACTTTTTTCGCAGTTCTGCCGAATCGTGCCACCGTTTCCCTGATCCGGCTGGACCGGGATCAGGTAGCAGTGCTGCTGGCCAAAAGTGTTTTTCACCTCGTAGAGAATGGCTTGCAGCCGGCCGTCTTCATGATGACAGAAATAGATGGATAGTGGGTTGAAGACATATCCAAGTATTCTTGGAAAACAATGAATTAAAACTCGTCCTTCAAGCGATTTGTATCCTGCCGCGCGAAGCTGCTTCCGGACCCAGTCAAGGGTGGGGCTGCCATCGCGCGTTGCGTGATCGCGATCGAAGAAAGAGAACAGGTTGAACCGGTTTCGGGAGAACAGGCGCAACCTGCCTGCAAGTGCGTCGATTTCCTCCAGGTCCACCAGCATGGAGAAAACCCGGTAGGTGAAACGATGCCGGAACGGGATCAGACGCGCATGCATCACGATGCCCCGATAGAGGGACGACCGAGAGGTTGTGTCACCCGCAGGCGCTGTCATGTCAGTCATCACCGGCTTCACGGTCCAGAACGGCGGAGCCATTCCGGGAAAGCCAGCAATGACTGGCTGGTGTGACATCTGTTTTCCAGGGTGGTGTGACCCCCAGACTGCGGGCAACGGAAATGGCTGCTTTCAGGCCGTCCTCATGAAAACCATAGCCGCAATAGCTGCCACAGAACCAGGTGTTGCGGACGCCCTGAATGCTGCCGAGATTTTCCTGTGCGCTGACAGCCGCACTGTCGAATACCGGATGAGTGTAGTTGAACCGGGCGAATTCCAGCGCCGGGTCGGGCTCCTGAAGCGGGTTCATGGTCACGAAGAGAGGGTGCTTTTCGTCAATACCCTGCAGCAGGTTCATCCAGTAGGTCAGGGCAACGGCGCGGTCCATGTCGCGGCGGCCTTCCGCCAGATAGTTCCAGGAGGCCCAGGCCATGCGGCGCTTCGGCATCAGGCTGCTGTCCCGGTGCAGGACCGCGACATTGTCCTGGTAGCTGAAACAGCCGAGCAGGGCGCGTTCTTCGTCGCTGGCGTCGCTCAGCATGACGAGAGCCTCGTCGCCATGCGCGCCAATGACAACCTGATCATAATAGGTCTCGGAGCCGTCCGGCTCCTCGATCATCACGCCGGTTTCAAGGCGCCGGATATGCCGGACCGGATGACCTGTCCGGATCTGGCCGCCGCGCTGTTCGATTTCCGAGGCAAGCCGCTGAACATAGGTGCGCGACCCGCCATCGACGGTGAACCATTGGGGCCGCATCGCGTGTTTCAGCAGGCCATGATTGACGAAGAAACGCACAAAGCTGCGGGCCGGAAAGGCCAGCATGGTCTCGACCGGGCAGGACCAGATCGCGGCCCCCATGGGCAGCAGGTGATCGTACAGAAAGCCGTCGCCATAGCCTTCCCGTTTCAGGAAGGCGCCGAGCGTAAGATCCGGATCGCTCTCTTCCTCAAGCAGGCGCGGGGCGGCGCTGAAGAACCGCGCAACATCGGCCAGCATTCTGTAATAGCTCGGTTTCAGGAGATTGGCCGGCTGCGCCACAAGCCCTTTAAGCGAGCCTTCATATTCGAGCGCACCATTACCCACGGAAACGCTGAACGACATGTCGCTGAGCTTCGTTGGCACATCGAGGGCGGCGAACAGGCTGATCAGATTCGGATAGGTCGCCTCGTTATAGACGATGAAGCCCGTATCGACAGGAATCTGCTTGCCGTCATAATCAACAGAAACCGTGTTGCTATGGCCGCCGAGCCGGTCATTCGCCTCATATACGGTAACCTGGTGGCGCGAGGACAGCAGCCATGCCGCGCCAAACCCGGCGATACCGCTTCCGATAATGGCTATTCGCATTCCAATATTCCCCCGGCGCAAATCCTATCCGCGATGGTGCCCGCTGTGCAGCTAATTGATGTGTGATTAAGCACACTTGGCGGCGTTGGCTTGAGCTTCGTCCCCCAGGCTTTTGAACGCGGCGAGGGCTCTGACGCGGCCGAATGCAAGATCAACAATGGGGGGCGGGTAATCCGGTGCCGGATTACCGGGAGCGTCCCATGGTTTATGCAGATATCTGTTCGGAACATTGGAAAGCTCCGGCACCCAGCGGCGGGTATACTCACCCGCCTTGTCGAATTTCTCGCCCTGCAGAACGGGATTGAAGATCCGGAAATAAGGGGCTGCATCTGCGCCGGACCCGGCGACCCATTGCCATGAGGCGGCATTGTTCGCGAGGTCTGCATCGACAAGGGTATCCCAGAACCAGGCTTCGCCCGCACGCCAGTCCACCATCAGATGCTTTACCAGGAACGAGGCGCAGATCATCCGCACCCGGTTATGCATGTAGCCGGTCTGCCAGAGCTCGCGCATGCCTGCATCGACGATCGGAATGCCGGTCATGCCGCGCTGCCAGGCATGCAGGGGCTTTTCCGCTCTATCCCATGGGAAATGCTCATATTCCGGGCGCAGACAGGCGTGCGGCAGGTCCGGATTGTGGAAGAGCTGGGCGGTCGAGAACTCCCGCCAGGTGAGCTCTTTCAGGAAATGCTCCGCCGAGCCGGAGAAAGGCTCGTCTCCGGACTGGATGCAATGCGCGACCGTGCGATGCCAGATCTGGCGCGGCCCGATTTCCCCGAAGTGAAGATGGGGAGAGAGACGGGAGACCAGAGGTTGTGCGGGGAAGTCCCGGCCATTGCGATAATCTTCCAGTGCGTTTTCCAGGAACCAGTCCAACTGTGCCTGCGCGCCGTCTTCTCCGGGGTGCCAGCAGGCGCTGAAACCGGATGCCCAGTCCGGATTGCGCGGCTGAAGCTTCCAGTCCTCAAGTCGCTCGCTTGGCGGCAAAACCTTCACTGGCAAGATTTGATCGGGGGCGGGCCCTTCAGGTGCGGGATCTCCGAGAAGACGCATTGCCCGCCAGTAGGAGGAGTAAACCTTGGGGGGCGTACCGGATTTGGTTTTTACTTCCCAGGGCTCGAAAAGGAGGCCCGCGTTAAAGCTCTCCACTTCTATGCCATCATCCTTGAAAGCGCTTTTGAGCGCTTTATCGCGCTGGATGGCATAAGGCTCATAGCACCGGTTCCAGAATACGGCACGCGCCTCTGTCTCCGCCGCGAAGGTCCGGATGATCCCAGCTGCATTACCGTGTCTCAGAACCAGAGAGGCGTCCTGTTGTTGCAGGGAGTGCTGAAGCGCTGCCAGACTTTCATGCAGCCACCACCGGGACGCACCGCCATGGGCCCATTGCCCGGGTGTTTCCTCGTCCAGGACAAAGAGGGGAATGACCGGTGCTCCGGTCGCCACGGCCGCCGCCAGCGCCGGATTGTCGCTCAGTCTGAGATCCTGACGGAACCAGACAATGACAGGTTTTTCAGACACGCACATACCCCTCTCAAGACACAAGGGATACGATGGCAAATCGAGACTGGATCACTTGAATTAACAGCGTGCGTCCGAGAGGGAAGCGGTAAAGCTGCCGGGAACCGTTCATGAGCCGGGGCCAACGATGTCTCGCTAAAATTTAGGCGGATATGACATGTCGCGGCATTTAGCCCCAAAGTCCGGTATTAATGGTTAATTTTTAATGGGTTATGAACATATCTCCGGGAGAAATTCCCGCATTGCGGATGGTCTCATGCGATGTGTATGGCGCAAAATAACTTGCGATTGCGCACTTACGTTCTATGTATCAGCAACGTTTAGAAATCGCTGTTAAAAGACTGCCTCGCCGCTTTGCCGGTCGGCCTAGTTCGTTATCCGATGTTTTGGGCGTATCTTGGTCTGTTGCATAGGGCTACGGACCGCAAATTTGTCATGAAGGGAAAAATCATGACCACTGGCAAAGTTAAATGGTTTAACTCCACCAAAGGCTATGGCTTCATCGAGCCGGAAGACGGCTCCAAGGATGCATTCCTGCATATCACCGCTCTTGAGCGCGCAGGCATTTCTGGCGTTGATGAAGGTCAGCGCGTCGAGTTCGATCTGGTCCCGGGCCAGGGCGGCAAGTCGTCTGCCGAAAACGTCAAGCTTATCGACTGATAAGCTCAAGAATGCGGGTAAGGGCGGTTTCTGATCGCCCTTACCTGGACTTATATCTCCGGCGTTTGATCTCGATTGATCCGCCATGAACTATTTTTCCATGAACTATTTTCCAAGGTACTTATGAATTTCGAGACTATTTTCCTTACGAATTACGGCCTTCAGAACTACGTATCCTTTTCCCGCTCAAACGGTGTGAATGTTTTTTCGATCAAGGGCTCAGAGAGCCCGAAAATGGTAAAGCACGCACGAGGCCTCATTTCTGAAATGTATGGCGGGTCCTCAACAATCGTCGTGAACTAAGCGGCCATACGGCACGCGGCGGCTATTATTCTTCCAGCCTGGGCCCCTCAAGCGCCCAGGCGGTTGCATCCTCTTTGTGCTTGAAGCACTTGAAATTGCTGCCTTGAAAGATCGTGCCAAAGGCTTTGTCTACAAGCTGGGTGATCCAGTAATTCTCGGTGACGATGGCAACGTGCTTTCCCGGGTTTCTGCCACGTGCATATGCTTGCCATTCCTGCGCGACGGTAAGCAGGCCGTTCCAGCTCCAGCTGCTGGTTGCCTCATGCTGATTCTTTTCGACGATCACGTTGTACCAGATGATTTCGGGATTGTTCTTCCAGATCATGGGGACGCGTTTCGTCAGCTCGGTATCGGTGATGCCCGCGTTCAGGTGAATGAAAAGCAAGCGTCTTTCCGTATCCACGTGCCACGTCAAAGCCTCCGGTTTACCCGACTGGCTGTCATTCTCTTCAGGAGCCGTCATCGGGGCGTTGCTGGAGTTCGGTGAAGGTTGGCTAATTCCGCGAGGAGTGTGGAGGCTGTCTGCATGAATACCTCTATCAAGTCCGGTCTATCGGAACGATACCTACGCAGATACGACATTTGGGGCGCATACGCCAATACCCAATGGTAAAGAAAGTTTCGAATTATCAAATAGCTAAATGATTAACAGGCGACGCGAGGTCCCGCTATCGGTCTGCCCTAATCCGGCTCGTCGGCTCCAGTGGCCCAGGCAATCGCCATGTCCAAATCCTTGAAACAACGGAATCTCGATCCGGGAAAGACGAATGCAAGGGCATTGTTGACGATTTGGGTCAGCCAGTAATTTTCCGTGAGGACCGCAACGCGTGACCTGGTATCGCACCCTTGGGAAAAGTCGGCCCATCGACGGCCGACCTCCTTCATGGCCCCCCAGGTCCAGTTATTCCTGATTCCGAGCCTCCTGTAATCGACAACTGTGTCGTACCAAAGGATCTCGGGATTTTCCTCCCAGATCCTTGGCACGAAGTTCAGCAGGTCATAGTCGGAAAAATTATCTTTGATTTCGATGAAAAGTAACTGCTTCTCCTTGTCTGTCGACCAGACGAAATGTTGTGTCTCTTCCCCTGCCGCGAGGCGCTGATCGGGTGCGTCCTTTTTGGGTATATTCATGTTGCTGCATCTGGGTACCAGGCGGGCTGCCGCTTTTCTGCGAAGCTCTTCAGGCCTTCGGCTGCTTCATCCGATTGCCGTTTCTCTGCGTGTTGGGCGACCAGTTGCTCGAAATAGGCGGGGGCCAAGGTGATGTTGGCGTGATCCAGGATGACCTGTTTTGTTTGCGTGATGGCTTCTGGCGCGGACAGCAATAACTGGTCGATCACGGGAGCGGCGGCTTCGTCGAGAGCGCCGGTCGGGCAGACTTCATGGACTAGGCCCATCTCAGCCGCTTTCGCTGCCTTGAACCGCTCGCAGGTGAGGGCATAGCGCCGGACATTGCGCGGCCCCATCGCGGCATTCAGGTGCGGCACGATGATGCCGGCCATGACGCCCCAGCGGGCTTCGGTGATGGCAAAAATCGCATCCTCGCTGGCGATAACAACGTCACAGGCCGCGACAATACCGACGCCGCCACCGAAACAGCCGCCATGCACCAGGGCCACGGTCGGCTTGGGAAAGTCGTTCAGGCCGCAGACGGCGGAAGCTGTACGGCGCGAAACCTCGACATTTTCTTCCGGAGAGAGGGCACCGATCGCGTTCAACCATTTCAGATCGGCGCCAGCCTGGAAATGCTTACCGTTGCCCCGGAGCACCACAACACGAACGGCATCGTCCGCGGCGCAGTCGCCGAAAGCATCGATAAGCCCCTGGATGACGTCGCCGTTATAGGCGTTGTTTACATCGGGACGGTTGATCGTGACGGTGGCAACGCCACGCGGGTCTTTGGCGAGCAGGACAACGGGGTCGGACATGGAAAGGCCTTTTGTCAGCATGGAACGTTACCCCGGGCGGGGTGATGCAGATTAGGGCGTGTATCTTTTCTGTCCAACCTTGCTGGCGTATTCGGGGCATAAAAAAACCGGAATGGAGTTTCTGGCTCCATTCCGGTTTTTCCTCGCGAGGGCGAAGATTCAGGCTGCTTTTTGCGGAGGTGCGTTATTGTCTCCGATGAGATCGGCACCATCGCCATGACGTGCCAGACCTTCAATCATTTCCTCTGCCGCCGCGAGATAGAACCGGGACCATTTACGCTGGATATCAGCGAAATAGACCCGCGGCTTGTGAGTGCGTTCGGTGATCATTATCTCTTCCGTTCAGGCAAATCCGTTCAGTTTCCGGATATAGGAGATTGTGGCGGAGAGTAGAAATGAGAATGTTGCAACGCAGCATTGATTCATTCGCATTTCGTGTTTGATGGTGGGAAACAAGCCGCATTAATGCGTGAAACGCTGCGTCGTGACGCTGGAGTCTCGCTCGCTGGTCGGCTAAGTTCCGGCATCTGGAAAACCCGAGAATCCGAGGCTCCCTTGAACAGTTCCGACATCAAGTCCCGCATCAAGATGATCCTGGATGCGGAAGCCGCCGCCATCAACGCGATCAAGGTCGATGAAAGCTACGAGAAGGCGCTGGATATTCTCCAGAACACGCCGGGCAAGATCATCACCACCGGCATGGGAAAAGCCGGCTTCATCGCGCATAAATTCGCGGCGATCCTGAGCTCCACCGCATCTCCGGCCTTCTTCATCCATCCGAGCGAGGCCGCGCATGGCGATCTTGGCATGGTCGCGCCGGGGGATTGCATCGTCGCTTTCTCGACCAGCGGCAAGACCCGGGAAGTGCTGGAATTCATTGAGCTCAGCCGCCATGTCGATGCGGGCAAGGTCATCGGCATCACCTCGCACCCGGATAGCGGGCTGCGGGATTTGTCGGACGTGATTATCGATATGGGTGCGGTGAAAGAGCCGTGCCCGCTTGGTCTCACGCCTTCCGCCAGTATGGCGGTGATGGCAGCCGTCAGCGATGCGCTGGCTCTGGTGCTGATGGAGCGCAAGGGCGTGTCCCGGCATGAATACGGGCTGCGTCACCACGGCGGCTATCTCGGCAAGCAGGCAAGAACCGATAATATCGAGTAGGGATGGCCAAAACCGCACGGTTATCAGAGCGAGGGATTTTCCATCCCGTCTTCCCAACCCAAGCGTTTTCTTGATAAAGACAGATAACGTCTTGGAAAACCGCTATGAATGACCGTGCCGCCGACCGCATTATGTTCCAGTTGAAAACCCGGGGTCCGCAGACCATCGGCGACCTCGGCGCGCATTTTTCGATGACCGGGGAAGCCGCGCGCCAGCACCTGGCAAAACTCGCCGATGCCGGTCTGGTCGAACCCGAGGACAGACGCCAGGGGCGCGGCCGTCCCCGGCGCTACTGGATGCTGACAGAGTCCGGCCATGCCCGGTTTCCGGACAATCATGCCCAGCTCACTGTTGAGCTGCTCCAGTCCGTCCGGGAGCTGTTCGGGGAAGCGGGTCTCAGCCGTCTTATCGACAAGCGCAGGTCGGAAAGCCTGCATGCTTACAGTGCTGAAACCGGGAAAGCCGACAGCTTCGCGGACAAGCTCGACCGTTTGACAGCAATGCGGGAGCGGGAAGGCTATATGGCGGACTGGTCAGAGGCGGAAGACGGCTCTTTTCTGCTTATCGAGAACCATTGTCCGATCTGTGCCGCGGCGGCGGAATGTCAGGGAATTTGCCGGGCTGAACTGGAGCTTTTTCAAGATGTTCTCGGCCCGGATTGCATGGTAGAGCGGACCGATCATATTCTTGCGGGGGCGCGTCGCTGCGCCTATCGGATCACGCCTCGATGAATCGCATTGACCGGAAAAAGGTTTCCGCGCTGGTTGGCCTGCGCAAACGGGCTCCCATTGGGATCGGGCATAATATGGGCCCGCCGCTCAGCAACGCCTATCATCTGAAATATTGGCGCAAGGCCGTCGCCAAGGCCTGGGAGCCGCCGCCGGATCGCCTGATCCTGCAGCGCCGGCTGAAAAGGGCGAAAGAACTCGGCATGACCTACCGGGAATACATGCTCGAAATTCTTGAACGCGGGAAGCATCTCTAACGCGTCAGAGCATGCCGCCCGATATCAATTAAAATGGCTCAACAGCTGGTTTGCTCCGTTGGAGATCTGTTCCGGATTGCCGGAATTGTCGACCAGGACATAGGCCGCATGCTTGTTCGAGAAGAGGGCGACCGACCGGCCGGCATATTCGAAGGCGGTTGGCGGGTCTTCACGGCTGTCCTTGTCACGGGCGATAGCGAACAGCAGGATCCGTCCGAGCTCCGGTGTATCGAGCGCAACGGCGACTCCCGGCCGTTCGGGTGATGAGACGACTTGTACATCCCGGATGATCCAGCCGTCGGGTAATGTCGGCAGCTCGATACCGAGGGCGCCGACGATTTCGCTGCTGTTCAGGACGGTGCTTTCCGGCTGCGAGACCATCCAGTGCCTCAAATCAAGCGCGGCCTGTGCATCAAGCGCCGTTTCGACAAGCGGGTGACCTTCATTCGACTCTATCGCCTGGTAGGCGAGATGTGTGCTCCAGCCTCCGGCGAAGAGCACGAGTGCTGCCGCGATCGGTGTGACGCGTCTCAGGACACGCTGGCGCCGGAGCCGGCCCTGCAGGTGCCGCGCCTCCGAAAGGAGCTCTGGGGAGGGCGGGTCGGCCGGAGTGGAAAGCGCGAGCCGAAGCCCTTCCGTGTTACGCGCATCGGCCAGCACTTCAGCCGCCCGCTCGGGGCGTTCGGCCAGATAATCTGCCACTTCATAGGCGCGTTCCGGGTCCAGTTGCCCCTGGAGAAGAGACTGGATGTCAGCTTCGATGCCGCTGTGATGATCGGTCTTGTCAGTCATCTCGTCCTCCTACAATCCTGAAAGAACGTGTTGGTGCATTGCTGCCGCTGCCGGATTCCTCGAACTCTCTCAGCGCGGCCCGGGCACGGCCTACACGCGACATGACGGTGCCCGGCGGGACATGCAGGATTTCCGCTGCCTCCGCGATCCCGAGGCCCTCAACCGCAATAAGGTGGAGGGCTTCCCGCTGTTCGCTATTGAGAGACAGAAATGCCTTCCTGAGCTCTGCAAGCCGGACGGCCATTTCCCCCGACGGCGCGACATATCCGGACTGCAGATCGCTCCAGGCCCGTTCTCGAGCCGCCGTGCTCAGTCCAGCTCGGCGTTCGTCGATGAAGATATTGTGCAGGATCGACATCAGCCAGACGCGAAGGTTGGCGCCATCGCGGAAACTGGAGCGCCTTTCATGTGCCCGCAGAAAAGCCGACTGGACAAGATCGTCGGCCGCTTCGGCATTGCGGGTCAGGACCCGCGCATAACGGCGCAGGGGATCCAGGTGTCCGACAATATCGAGGTCATCCTTACCCATGGTTTGTCACTCAATTTCCAGCGTGGCTGTTCATGTCGCCGTCTCGGTGGCCGGGCTTGGTACAGGATTCGAGCCTGGGTCGTTTTCACCGATATAGCGGGCATTCTCTTTACGGATGCGGGCCGCTGCGTCGTCGTAAAGGAACGGCAGGAAAGCGAAGCGCCGTCCCCGGGTTACCTTGCTGACCCGGTGCAACAGCGAGCAGGAGAACACCACGGCACCACCCGGCGGTGCTTTGAAACTGCGTGGGCCATATTCAGGGAAATTGACCTCACCGCCATCAAAATCATCGTTGAGGTTCACGGAAACGGCAAAACGCCGATGGGCTGTTCCCTTGGTCGTATTGTCGCGATGCGCGGAGAAATGGCCGCCATCCTCGGCGTCGTAGCAGGACACAACATACCGCTCCATCCGCGTCACCTTGAACTGATGCACCTTTGTGATCTCGGGCATGACGCGGCGTATAAACCTCTTCTGCAGCGCTTCAATCAATTCTCTGTCCGAGAGGTAATGATCCTTGCGCCGTTTGAACTTGGGGTCCGTGATACCAACCGTACGCCCGCCGACTTCCCGCATGAAGCCGCTCTCCTGGCCACCCTGGGCTTCGTACAAACCGATCAGGTGCTGGCAAAGCTCGGGCTCGAAAACACGAGGCAGATAAAGGATGGGCGCCATCAGTTCCGGCCCGGCGAAGCATGCCGGCGGGGGAAGGCGATCGAGAATGGCGAAAACCTCGGTGAGATCACCATAATTGTCGCGGAAAGGGATGACGTCGATCACGCGCATTGTCGGATCGATGATCACCCACTGACGGGACAGCGGGAACTCTCCGAGAACCGGCTGGACGTCCCTGGGAATGACGCCATAAAGCTTTGATACAAGCAGATCGAAATCCCAGAAATGCCGGTAACCTGGCATCTGGTTGACTACCCGTTTTTCGGCCTCGTCCTCGGGGTCGATGCTGACGCCGAAAAACGATGCCATGCTGTCATCGAAGAGATCGGGGCGTTCCCGGGCAGCTTTTACGGCTGCTTGTGCATGCGCGTCGCCAGCGGAGCCATAAAAACACAGAACAAGGTAACGTCCTGCCGTGGATTCAAAGGCATAACGCGGGTTTGCTATGCTGCGCTGAACGAATCCCGGCGCTGAGTCGCCGGGCTGCAACAGTGTCGTATCCGCAATGTTCAAGGAAAAGGCCATGGTGCTCGCATCCCGGTTTATTTGAATGGGATACGGAGCCGCCTGTCTGTTTCATCCCGAGAAAAATGGATGAGAGGGAAAATTATTTGGAGTCTTATTTCCTGTTATCGAAGGCCAGGCGTAGCGCCAGTCCTACGAACACGGTGCCGAGCAGATATTGAGAGAGAGTCCGGCTCCATTTGCTTCCCGAAAGTATGGAGCCAATACGGCTCGCAGACAGGATGATAAAGCCGTTGATCAAGAATCCGATCGTGTTCAGGATTGTTGCCAGCACCATGATCTGGACGGCGACGGAACCTGTTTCCGGTACAATAAATTGCGGGAAGAGTGCCAGGACGAAGATTGCCATTTTGGGGTTGAGAAGGTTGGTCAGCAGTCCCTGCCGAAACATGACGGTTGCTGTATGTGTTTTGCGTATGGATGCGCTACCGGTCTGTTCATAGGACGGATCCTTTGACGTGACGGCCTTCCAGGCCAGATACAGGAGATAGGCTGCGCCAGCATATCGAACCGCATCATACGCAACTGGAACGGCGAGAAAGAGCTGAGTCAGCCCAAACGCGGCGGCGAGAGCGTGGCAATAGGTGCCAGCTGCGATACCTGACCAGGTTGCGAGCCCCGCGATGCGTCCCTGGGCTGCGCTTCGGGACGCAATGAGCAGCATATCAGGTCCCGGCGACGCCGTGAGCGCGAGCGCCGCGACAGAGAAGAGAAGCAACGTCGAGATATCAGGCATTTGAATCAGCCCATTTTAACGAATGGAGATGCCAATGACCTTAGGATGCTCAAAACTGCTTCGTAAGATCGCTATTAGCGCACTCTAGCGTTCGCCGCCATTCCGTTTAACCATGCTGAAATTCTCTTCCACATAGGCCATCAGTTCAGCAACGGATTCATTAACTGTCCGGTTCGCTGTCTCGACCGTGACCTCCGGTGTCACCGGCTCTTCATAGGGGGCCGAGATACCGGTGAATTCCTTGATCTCGCCGGCACGGGCCTTTTTGTAGAGCCCTTTCGGATCGCGCCCCTCGCATGTCTCGACATCGGCCGCGACATAGACTTCGTGGAACAGCTCCGGTGCGATGGAGCGGGCCCGGTCGCGGTCGGCGCGATAAGGGGAGATGAAGGCCGTGATGACCAGTACGCCAGCGCTGGCGAAGAGTTTGGCAACCTCGCCGACGCGGCGGATATTCTCTACCCGGTCTTCCGGCGCGAAGCCGAGATCGGAGGACAGGCCGAAGCGGACATTGTCTCCGTCCAGCACATAGACCTGATAGCCTTTGGCGAAGAGCTGCTGCTCAAGCTCGATGGCGATGGTCGATTTGCCGGCGCCGGAGAGACCAGTCAGCCAGAGAACACCGCCTTCATGGCCGTTGGCATGGGCACGCAGATCCGGGGTTACCCGGTGCTCGACCGCCGTGATATTGGTCGAGCGTACGTCGCTGTTGCTGCGCTGGTCGGGATAGCCTTCCATGAAGATGGTGCCGCCGCCGACCGTGTCGTACTCGTCCACGAGAACAAAGCGTCCTGTCTTCGGATTGTTGGAGAACTCGTCAAGCGCCAGCATGGCGCGGGCCCGCAGCGTCACCTCGCCAATGGCGTTGCGCTCCAGGGTGTCGCCTGAATGGGTTGTCAGGTTCTCGACATCGATCACCGTCTCGATCGACTGGACCTCAACCATCTGCTCATTCGTGGCGAGCTTCAGTTTGTAGCGCTTGCCGACTTCCATCGCTTTCTGGCCGAGCCAGAAGATTCGAGCGCGGAACACATTTGTCTCGAACGGCGCGTTGTTGTCATGGCTGATGACTTGGCCACGCTCGATAAACAGCTGTTCGCTCAGCGTGATGCCGACGGACTGACCGGCGGAGGCACTGATCGCGGGCTCTTTGGTATTCCAGGTCTCGATGCTCTTGACCGTCACGGTTTTGTTGGACGGGGAGATCAGGATCTTGTCGCCGGTGCGGATACGGCCACTCTCGATACGCCCGGCGATGATCCGGCGCTCGTCGAACTTGTAGACGTCCTGCACGGGAAAGCGCAGCGGCCGCTCGGTCGGCAGGACCGGCGGAGCGAAATTATCCAGAACCTCAACGAGGGAGGGGCCCTGATACCAGGGCATTTGGTCCGGCGCCGTGATCAGCCCCTGTCCCTCGCGGGCGGAGACCGGGATGATGGCCGAGGCTTCGAGGCCGAGCTCGGAAAGATAGCTGCGGATTTCCGTCGTCAGTTCCTGGAAGCGCTCTTCCCGGTAATCCGCGAGATCCATCTTGTTGATGACGACCGCGACCTGACGCACACCGAGCAGGTGCAGAATATAGCCGTGCCGCCGGGATTGTTCCTGCATGCCGTCCTTGGCATCGATCACCAGTACGGCGGCATCGGACAGCGCCGCGCCGGAGACCATGTTCTTCAGGAATTCCTTGTGGCCGGGCGCATCGATGATGACGTAATTGCGCTTCTCCGTATTGAAGAAGATCTGCGTCGTATCGATGGTGATGCCCTGGTCGCGCTCCGCCTGCAGGGCATCGAGGACGAAGGCCCATTCAACCGGCATGCCGCGCCGTTCGGACATGGCGATGACAGCTTCGGCCTTGCCATCGGGCAACGAGTTTGTCTCGTGCAGCAGGCGGCCGATCAGGGTCGATTTGCCATGGTCGACATGGCCGACGACGACGAGCTTGAGAGCTGGAATTTCAGAAGAAACGTGCATTTTTAATTCTCGTGACCGATCAGATGCGGCAAAGGGGCTTACATGTAGCCTGCGGTACGGAGCCGTTCGAAGGCGTCTTCCGCCTCGTGGTCCATGGCGCGGCCGCTGCGTTCGGCAATACTGGTGCCTTCAAGCTCGGTGATGATCTCTTCGATTGTGGCGGCTTCGCTCTCGATCGGGTTCGTGATGTCCTGATCGCCAAGAGAACGGTAACGCTTGCCGTTTTTCGAGAAATACAGATCGACGATCGGAATGTTTTCACGCTGGATGTAGCGCCAGATATCAAGCTCCGTCCAATGCAGGATCGGATGGATCCTGATATGGGTGCCGGGCGCGAAGTCGGTCTTGAACTGGTCCCAGAATTCCGGGGGCTGGTCGCGGAAATTCCATTCGGCATTCTCGCCGCGCGGGCTGAAGACACGTTCCTTGGCGCGGGTTGCTTCCTCGTCGCGCCTGATACCGGCAACCACGGCCTGCATTTTCTGCTCGGCGATCAGGCGCTTCAGCGCCTCGGTCTTGCGGGCAGCGGAGCGGGTCGCTGGTGGTAGCGTCGGGTCGATTTCCTCAATCGGCGGGCAGTCGCGAACGATGACGTTCACACCCCACTCGGCGGAATACTTCTTCTGGAATTCATACATCTCCGGAAATTTCTTTCCGGTGTCGCAGAACATCAGCGGGAACGGGACATGGCCGAGGAACGCCTTGCGGGCGAGCCAGACCATGACATTCGAGTCCTTGCCGAGGGACCAGAGCATGCCCATACGGTCGAATTTGTTAAAGGCTTCACGCAGAATGTAGACACTCTGCGCTTCCAGCGCGTCGAGATGATCCATCGGGCCGGGTATTCCGTTCAAAATCCAAGTGGAGCGCGGTTTCTAGGCGTCATATGGCTTCTTGTCAAAAGTGCAAAAGGGGGTTGGGAACGATTTGCACAGTTCGGTCGCCTTTTTGTATCGCTTAAGGAAACTCTGGTCTCTTTACTGCTGTTCAGTGGAAATCTTATTCCCGCTCAGGACTCCTCGCCGGAAAAATAAACAGCATCCGCGAGTGAGGGACGCTCCGGCGCGAGGTCGGCAATGGCAAGCCCCTCTGCTACAACCTGATCCGGCAGCGGTTTGCCTTGTGCCAGCGCGGCGGACGTCATTCCCATGGCGGCGGAAGTCTGGATGCCGTATCCGCCCTGTCCCGCAAGCCAGAAAAAACCGTCGAGACCGGGCTCGAACCCGACGACGGGGGACTTGTCTCCGACGAATGACCGCAGCCCGGCCCAGCGGCTATGAAAGCGGCCGACCTTGAGGGTTGTGGCATTTTCGATCCGGTCTACGGCGATGGCGAGGTCGAGATCCTCGGGTTGGGCATCGGTTGGCATGGACGGGGTTTCATCCGCCGGGGAGCCGAGGAAGCGTCCGCCTTCCGGCTTGATGTACCAGTCCTCGTTCACATTCACGACGGCAGGCAGAGTGTCCGGATTGATCCCTTCCGGCGGGTCGAAGGTGAAAGCCGTACGCCGTTTCGGCACAAGCCCTATCGGCTTGGCGCCGGCCATCTTGCCGATCTCGTCCGCCCAGGCGCCGGCGGCATTGATGATGACAGGGGCCGCGAAGGTCCCGGCCCGTGTCTCGAGCATCCAGCCGTCCGCAGTTTTTGTCAGCCCCTGAAGTTCCGCGTCCGTGACGATCTCACCGCCATTGGCCCGCATGCCGCGGATAAAGCCCCAGTGCAGGGCGTGGACATCCATGTCCATATCGCTCGGATCATAAAGTCCGCGCACGACCTTGGCGGGATCTATGGCCGGGAACAGTTCCAGCAGTTCGGCACCCTCGACGAGCTTCGTCCCGTTTGCGTTTGCCGCCAATTCTTCGTGCACGGCATCAAGCGCATCAAGCTGGTGCGTCTCGGCCAGGACCAGCGAGCCGCGCGGTGTCAGAATCGGATCTTGGGCAAACCCTTCCGGCGGGTTCAGGAAGAAGGGTTTGCCCGCCCGGTTCAGGGCACGGATCGCCGCATTGCCATAGCTCTCTATATAGAGGGCGGCGGACCGTCCGGTTGTGTGGTAGCCCGGCTGGGATTCCCGCTCCAGCAGCAGGACGGAGCCGTGCGGCGCAAGGAAATAGGCACAGGACGCGCCCGCCATGCCCGCGCCAATGATGATGTAATCCGCTTTTCGCAGTGTGCTGGATGTCATGTCGTAATCCCGGTCTGGAGCCAGCCCCGACCCTACGCCTTCGCCTCGGGGAATCTCAAGGCCAGTATGCCGGGGTGTGATCCGGAGAAGACAGGACTGGTGCTGTCCGCCTTCGGGATAAGTTCTTCCGGGACCATTGACTTAAAGGCCGTCCCCGCAGTCCGATCTAGGCTAGGACACACGTATTGAAGGGATCGGGATATGGCTGAGGCAGGGTTTGATATCGTTCTGGAAGGCGGCGACGTTGTCGATGGCACCGGTGCGCCGCGCAGGCGGGCGGATGTCGGCATCCGGGACGAACAGATTACTGCCATCGGTGATCTTTCCGAGTCGCAGGCGGGCAGCCGGATCGATGTCAGCAACCGCATCGTCGCGCCGGGCTTTATCGACGTGCATACGCACGATGACCGGATGCTGCTGTGCGAGCCAGATTTCGACATGAAGGTGAGCCAGGGTGTCACGACCGTGGTCGTCGGCAATTGCGGCATTAGCCTTGCACCTCTGGTGACCGACGTGCCGCCACCGCCGCTCGATCTGATCGGGGATGCGGAGTGGTACAAGTTCGCGACCTTCGATTCCTTTCTGCGCGCCATCGAGCAGGCACCGGCTTCGGTGAATGCGGCTTTCCTGGTTGGGCATTCAACGCTGCGGGTCGGGACGATGGACCGTCTTGACCGGGGCGCGACCAGTGAAGAAATCAAGACCATGCGCGGGTTGCTGGAAGAGGGACTGGAAGCCGGAGCAGTCGGCTTTTCGACGGGGCTGTTCTATGCGCCGTCGCACAAGGCGCCGACCGAGGAAGTGATCGAAATTTCACGCAGCCTGAAGGCCTTCGGCGCCCGGTATGTGACGCATATGCGGAACGAATCGGACCAGATCATGGAATCCCTCGAAGAAACGTTCACCATCGGCCGCGAAGCGGATGTGCCGGTGATCGTTTCGCACCACAAGGTGCAGGGAAAACATAATTTCGGCAAAAGCTGCGAGACCCTGGCCTGCTTCGAAAAGCATATGCACAATCAGGATATCGGCCTTGATATCTACCCGTATTCAGCGTCCTCGACGGTCCTGAAGGAAGATTCCATCCTGCTGGCAGAGAAGGTGAAGATCACCTGGTCGAAAGCGCGCCCGGACCTTGCCGGACGGATGCTGGATGATATCGCCCGGGAATTCGGCTGCGACGTGCTGGAAGCAGCCGACCGGCTGCAGCCGGCGGGCGCGATCTATTTCAGCATGAGCGAGGAGGATGTGCAGCGCATCCTCAAGTTCGAACATGCCATGATCGGCTCCGACGGGTTGCCGCATGACGAATTCCCGCACCCTCGGCTGTGGGGCACGTTCCCGCGTGTGCTTGGACATTATTGCCGGGATCTCGAGCTCTTCCCGCTGGAGGAGGCGGTGCGCCGGATGACAGGGCTATCCGCCGACAAGTTCGGTCTGAAGGGCCGTGGCCGGATTGCCGAAGGGAATTTCGCCGATATTTGCGTGTTCGACGAAAAGACGGTGATCGACCGGGCGGATTTCGACAACCCGACCGCGCCGTCCGGCGGGATCGAGAGCGTCTTCGTCAATGGCCGTATGGTTTGGGGCGCGGGTGCTCATACCGGGGCACGGCCGGGCAAGGCCCTGCGGCGCGGCATGGGACCGCTCGCCGCGTAAAGCGCCGAAGAGTGCAAACGGGAGGAAACAAAAATGAGTGATACGCCGAAAACATTGCTCCAGATGGCCGGTGTGCCGAATACGCCGCCGGCCATGGAAGACGCGGTTCTGTTGCTGATCGATGCACAGAACGAATATATCAGTGGCGCCCTGGCTTTGCCGGGGGCTGCGCCGGCAGTCGATGTGCTGGCGTCAGTGCTGGTGAAGGCGCGGGCGGTTGGCGCCCCGGTCGTGCATGTCCGCCACAAGGGCAATCCGGGCGGGGCGTTCGATCCGGAAGCGGACCGGTTTGAAATCATCGACGCGGTCGCGCCGCATGCTGGCGAAGGGGTCGTCGACAAGAAGCTGCCGAATGCCTTCGCAGGCACCAACCTGCAGGCCGTTCTGGAAGCGACAGGACGCAAGAAGCTGATCATTGGCGGGTTCATGACGCATATGTGTGTCAGCTCGACCACCCGCGCGGCTCTGGATCTGGGCTGGAGCTCGGCGGTGATTTCGGATGGTTGCGCGACCCGCTCCCTGCCGAGCCCGACAGGCGGCAAGGTGGTCGAGGCAGAGATGTTGCATGAAGCCAGTCTGGCCGGGCTTTCGGACCGGTTTGCGATTATCGCGCCGGGCTCTGCTTTCTAGGAACAAAACCTATTTGTAGTAGTGCGCCTTCAGGCTGTTTGTGATGGCGATCAGCTGCGGATCGCTCATGTGCTCGAACTGCACATGGACGCCATTTTCGGTACTGCTGACGACCCGGGCCGCCACCTTTCCGGCTTCCGGAATGTTCAGCTCGATCTCGGTATCCGGCCGGATCGGCCAATCCGCCACGATATAGGCGCCGCCGATGGACCGGTCCTCAATGGCGCAATCGACTTCCTTGCCGTCGATCCGGAAGATGGAAATATCGCGGCGCGGCTCTCTCAGGTCGCGCCGCCGGTCTCCATCCTGAGGCAGGTCGACAAGCAGCCGGAGCGCCGTGAGCTCATGCAGCAGGTCGGCGACCTGGGACGCCATGTTTTCGTCCTCGACCTTGCCGAGCAGGCGTTCGGCCTGCCCCTGTACGCTGGAAAGTCCCTCTGAAAGAGTCTTGGTCTGTTCCTGGCGCAGCTCTGGCACGGTTGCTTCCTCTCACTCTGGTGAGATCATTGATCTACCCAGAGTGAGTATTCGCATGTTTTTTCGATCTGTACAGGCCGACGGTTGATTGCGCTCAGCCGCCGGTTGGCATTTTAAATGGGCAGAGCGCCTCATAGGCGGCGCTCGCCTGCAGGACCTTGTCCTCGCGATATTTGGCCGCGACGATCTGCAATCCGGCAGGCAAGCCCTCGCTGGTGAAGCCGCAAGGCACGGATGCGGCCGGATGCTGTGACAGGTTGAACGGGTAGGTGAAGGCGGTCCATTCGGTCCAGCGCCGCATGCCGGAGCCGGTCGGAACCTCTAGCCCGGCATCGAAAGCCGCGGTCGGCATGGCGGGGGTCACCAGCAAGTCGTAACGGTCCAGCAGCTGGTTCACTTCAAGGCCAAGTGCTTCGCGGGCCTGAATGCCGTCCTGATAATCGGGAAGCGTGATTTCAAGGCCTTCTAGACAAACTTCGGCAAAGCCGGGATCGAGCATCTCGCGCTGCTCTGGGCTGAGTGTCCTGTAGGCATTGGCGGCACCGGTAAACCAGTGAAGCCTGAATGTTTCGGCGGAAGAGGAATAGTCGAGATCGACTTCCTCGATATGGGCGCCGAGTTCGCCGAGACGTTTCACCGCCGCGGAGACCAGTACGGCAATCTCCGGATCGACTTTCGCAAATCCCAGATCCGGGCTGTAGGCAACACGCATGCCCCGGACTGATTTACCGGAGAGCTGCCGGAAATCGCATCCGTCATCGGGGGCGGTGTACCAGTCCATGACATGAAGACCGCTCATCACGGTCAGCATCAGGGCGGCATCCGCGACAGTTCGCGTCATCGGGCCGGCATGGGAAACCGTGCCCATTACGCTGGCGGGATATTGCGGCACACGCCCGAAGGTCGGCTTGAGACCGAAGATACCGCTATAGGCTGCCGGAATACGGATCGAGCCGCCGCCGTCTGTTCCCTGGTTCAGCGCGCCCATACCGAGAGCCGTCGCCACAGCCGCGCCGCCGGAGGAGCCGCCGGGGGTCTTCTCCGGGTTCCAGGGATTGCGGGTAATGCCGGTGAGCGGGCTGTCGGTCACGCCTTTCCAGCCATATTCCGGTGTCGTGGTCTTGCCCATGAAGACGGCACCATGGTCGCGCAGACGGGCAACGAAGGGCGAGTCAGTGGCGCTCCTGAAATCCGGATCGCTGGTCTTGGAGCCGCGCCGGACCGGCCAGCCTTTTACCTCGGCCAGATCCTTGATCGTTGTCGGCACACCGTCGACGATACCGAGCGGCGTTCCGGCTTTCCAGCGTGCCTCGGAGGCTTTCGCGGACGCCAGCGTTGCATCCTCATCGATGTGGACAAAGGCGTTATAGGCCTCGTTGTGTTTTCCGATCTGATCCAGTGACGCCTGCGCGGCCTCGACCGGGGAGATGGTTCCGGCGGCATAGGCTTGGACCAGATCGGTCGCACTCATCATCGCGAGATCGCGGCTCATACTATTGCTCCTGCACTTAAAACTGTTCAGCTGACCGGTGAGGGCCAACTGGAATCCCTGAATTCCTGAATCTCGAAACGGTAAGAGCCGATACCCCGGAAAAAGGCCGAATAGACGTTGAAGGTCTCGCTGTATGCGGGCGGGGCATCGAAGACGACGCCTCTGGCTTTCATGCGCTCATAGAAACCGTCCACGTCACTGGAGACGAAAGAAATGGTGACCGCCGGATCTTCCGCTGGCGGACGGTTTGTACAAATGCCCAGGAAGGCATTCGGCGCCACTTCGTAGATATGACAGCGGTCATTCTGATTGAGGGCGAGACGAAACCCCAGGACGTCACCGAGAAAGGCGGAGGCGGATGCGAGATCCTCGGTATAGATAAAGGACAGCATCTGGCCGATTGATGACATGTCTTGTAGCGCTCCCGGGGGGCCGTGGTGAAGGAGGCGGGCCACGGCAAAATCGACTGAAGCGGGAGTTTAGGACGCGAAATAATCCGGACGCAATTCGATCATGCAAACAAGCTGTTATTCATACGGGGTGATGGCGTCCGCCTCGAGACTGTAGCCGACTTCCGCCAGGTCCGTTTGCTCTTCCAGAATGCCGAGTACGCCGCTGACATAGACCGGCTCGAACATCTCGCGCGGATTATAGGATTGCGCGATCCGGACCAGAATAAGCTGGTTCGGTGGTGGCGGCGGGACGTGGATGCAGGCGCCGACATAGGGAACGAGGATGAGCTCGTTCACGCCTTCGCCATTGTAATCCAGGGGGATGATGTATCCGGGAATGCGGATTCTGGTTCCGGCAAGCTCCCGGACAACATCATTACCGACCATGCTTTGTTCCGGGGGAGGGCCGCTATTGTCGAACAGCGATGTGCTCTTGTCCGCAGGCTGAGGAGCGCTGGCTGCGGGGATGAGGTCTTCCCAGAGGATGTCGCGCGGCTTTCCCGAGGCACCTGCCGGGTAAGCCCGCATCAGGAATGTCATGGCCGTCGCTGCGGTCATGCGCAGTGCGGTCCGGCGGTTGAATGTGAAATCTTTCATACCACTCTCCTCATTGCCGGACGGTCATGCCGTCGGCCAGGGACATCCGGTAGGCACCGATGGCGGGAATGAGGCCCGAAAGAATACCGGCACACACAAATCCGCCCAAAATCAGAAGCTCTCTTGCCGAGGGTAACGAGAATGGCAGGTATAGCCCATAGGCTTGATCGACAATCGGGCCGGCGATCAGCAGTCCGGCAAGGAACAGGAACGTTCCGGCGAGGGCCCCGGCGAGGGCGAGGGTTCCGGCTTCCAGGACCATCAGACAGCCAACTGTCCTGGGGCCCGCACCAACGGCCCTGAGAATGGCCATTTCCCGACGCCGTTCGGACAAGCTGGACAGGATCGCGGCCACCATGCCGATCAGGGCGGTAAGAACCACCATGCCGGAAACGCCCGCCAGTGCCGACTCGGCAACGCCGATCAGGGACCAGAGTTCCTGCAACGCCACACCGGGCAGGACGGCGAGCAGGGGTTCCTCGGGATACTCGTTGATCCGGCGCTGCAGGCTGAAGGTCTTCAGCTTGGAGGTCACGCCAACCAGCACGGCCGTGATGCTTTTCGGCGTCAGGTCCATGGCCCGAACGTCATCGGCGCTGGTGGAATGGCCGGGCGTACGTGCGCCGCTTTGCCAGTCGACATGAATGGCCTCAATCGCCTTGAGAGTGACATGGACTGTGCGGTCGACCGGCGTGCCGGTCTTGGCGAGGATGCCGGAAACCCGGAACGGCATGTCCTCGTGTTTGGTGAAACCGACCGCTCCGAGGCCGTGCGCCACGACAATCGGATCGCCGACCTTGTAGCCGAGATCGGCAGCGACATCGGCGCCGAGGACGGCGTCGAAAAGATCGTTGAAGCGTTCGCCCTTGGCAAGGATCAGGGGAGCGTTGCCGCGAAACCGGTAATGCTCGAAATAGGCATCGGTTGTGCCCATGACGCGAAACCCGCGATGGCTGTCGCCAAGGGAGATCGGCACGGTCCAGGCCACTTCCGGCCGGTCGGCGATGTCGCGGTAGCTTTCCCAGGTAATGTTGTTGGTGGCGTTGCCGATCCGGAAAACAGAATAAAGCAGCAACTGTACGCTGCCACTGCGGGCGCCAACGATCAGGTCGGTGCCGGCGATGGTATTCGCGAAACTCGCGCGGGCGCCGGTTCTGACGCGCTCGACCCCGAGGAAGAGGGCGATGCTGATGGCGAGCGCGAGAATGGTCAGCAGTGCGGTCGAGCGCCGGTTCGCCAGGGATTGCAGGCTAAGACGCAACAGCATCATGCATTTCCTCGTGGTTCTGAATGTCGGTCAGGCGGATGACGCGATCGAACCAGCCGGACAGGCTCTCGTCGTGACTGACCATGAGGAGTGATGATCCACTTCGGTCCAATTGCTTGAAGACCAGTTCAAGAAAGGCTTGCTGGGACTCTCCGTCGAGAGCGGAAGTCGGCTCGTCCGCGATCACCAGTTCGGGATCGCCGATCAGGGCTCTGGCGGCGGCGACCCGTTGTTGCTGGCCGGAGCTGAGAAGGGAGGCGGCCTGCCCCTTCTGGATGTCTTCCGGCAATCCGAGCGCGGTCAGCAGCCGTGCTGCGGCCACATCGTCGCTTTCCGTCTCCCGGACCCGGCTCGCCCGGCTCGGGGCGAAGCTGAGGCCGAGACGGACATTGTCCAGGGCGGAAGCATAGGGCAGCAGGTTGAACATCTGGAAGATGACGCCGAGATGTTCCGCCCGGAACCGGTCGCGCTGTGCCGAGGAGAGGGAGCCAAGGTCCGCTCCAAGCAAGTCGATCCGGCCTTTTTGCGGCCGGATGATGCCGGAAATCAGGCCGAGCAGGGTTGATTTTCCTCCCCCGGACGGGCCGAGCAGCAAAACCCGCTCGGCCCTTTCAATCCGGAACCGGTCGACCCCGAACCGGAACGCGCTGCCCGGCCACTGGAAGGTGACATGTTCCAGCAGGACAGTCGGCGATGCCGGTGGGGTGGATGGTTCGGTCATGGCTCTCAGTCCAGTGTCAGTGCCGGCTGGTCGGGGCTCACTTCAAACTGGAACTGACCTTTTGGCGAGACGATTTGCACGTCAAGTTCCTCGCTGTTCGGAAACTGCTTGAAGAAGGGAAAGGAGAACCCGCTGATCTTGGTGGTGTCGGTACAGGTGAACCGGTAGTTCACATGGAATTCCATATGTTCGCCGTCATGATCTGCATCCTCGGTCTTTTTATCATGATCATGGTCTTCCCCCTCGAGGAAACGGGCCTCCTTGAGGGTGCAGCCTGCTTCACCGGTGACTTGGAACAAGGCATCTCCCTTGGAGAGTTTGGCTTTGCCCGCATCGAAGATCTCGTGCTGCTCCGCGGTTTCGGGCGGGTGCTCGAAGCCGACGATATCCGCGCCCGGGATTTCAATCTCCATCTCGATCATTGAGCCTTCGATGGCGATGGTGAGTTGACCATGGCCATGCTCGTGCGCGTCAGCGTGGCGCGTTTCACTGGCGGCGGCCATCGTGCTCGACGCGGTCAGCACTACCGCGAGGAAGAGGGGAAGTCGGGTCATTTGCGAAGCTCCTGGGAGGGAAGATCGGGATAATTAATGAATGTTATAACGTTACATTTTTATCTTGTGATCAACCCTTTTCTTTGAACTCCGGTTTTACGGCTGAATTTTGATCTGGGAGCCTTCACGCGGGGTGCAGTCCCCGCTAAGCCACTGTTGAACCATGCTTTCCTTGCAAGCAGCCCAGGGACGGTCAATGCCGCCACCGATCTCTTCCTGATAGATCGTCGCGAAGACGATCACCAGCAGGACGGCGGCTAGGATCCACATATTACGGCTCATGGCTTCGCTCCTCTGTTCGCCCCATCAGGTGGGAAGTCTTGGATGGCGAGAAAAGGGTTAACGCTGCATTTTCCTATTCGGCCCACTCGACAATATGATCCGGCAGCTTGTCGTCCGGTACATATTTCTCGGAGACGGCCCGGCCCCGGACGGATATTCCGGCCACATGCACCATGTCCGGGTCGCCACAGACAAGATGATGCCAGTGCGGCAAATCCCGTCCTTCCTTCACAAGGCGGTAAGCGCAGGTGGAGGGCATCCAGATAAGATCTTCCAGCACCTCGGGCGTCAGTATGACGCAGTCGGGAACCTTCGCCTTGCGGTTCGGATAATCCCCGCACTGACAGGACTGGCAGTCGAGCAGGGTGCAGGCGACGTCGGTGTAATGCAGATCGTCGGTCACATCGTCGATCAGCTTGACGAGGCAGCACTTGCCGCAGCCGTCGCACAGGGCTTCCCACTGCGACGGGCTCATCTGCTCCAGCGGTGTGGTTTTCCAGTAAGGCGTTTCTGCCGCGTGCTGATCTACAGCCATTCAGTCCTTGTCCGCGATTTTCGCCAGCACCGGGAGGAAATGTTCCCGGAAAGCCGCCGGATTCTCCGACATCGGGAAATGTCCCATGCCGGCCATGATGATCGCTTCCGCACCGGGAATACGCTCTGCCGTGCGCAGCGTGTCTTCCGGCGTGCAGGAGTAATCATATTCTCCGGTCATCAGATAGACGGGACAGTGCCCCGTGTCGATGGTGCTGCTCTCCCGGGCATAGTCGCTGTCGGTCCGGTAGAAGTGCATATCGCCCTTAAAGACCTCCGGCCCGCCTTGGTAATAGTGCCAGAGAGTCTCCCAGCGGAATTCATCCGGGCTTTGCGGCGCGACAAGGCCGGAGACCAGGGCCGCGCAAAAATCGCCGCGCAGGAATTCCGGGCTTTCCAGCCAGCTGTTATCGTACCAGGGCGAGGGGCTGTCCGAGCCTTCAAGCCCGATAACGCCACGCAGGGCCTTACCCTGTTCCTGCGCCAGCCGGACCACGACCCGCCCGCCCATGGAGCAGCCCATGACAACCGGCCGCTCAAGCTGCATTGCCTGCGAGAAGGCCGCGATTGCCGCGACATAGAACTGGCTGGTCAGTTTATAGTCCTCAGCCTCCCAGCCGACCGGCGGGTTCGACTTGCCATGCCAGGGAAGATCGAAGGCAATGACCCGGAACCGGTCCGTTACCGCCTCGTCGCACATCAGGTGACGGTACTGGCTGGAATGCGCTCCGGCTGTGTGCAGGCAGAGCAGCGGGATGCCGCTGCCGGCTTCCTCGAAATAGATCCGGTAGGGCCGTCCCTCGATATCGAGATGGACATAGCGTCCGGTAATCGGCTCGATCCGCGCGCTCATTGGCCTGTCTCCCGGCGAAGCTGGCGTGGCAGGGCCAGAAGCTCCTTCACGTAGCGCAGGTTATGCAGCAGGGGCGCCGTGTTACCCTCAAGGCTGGCATGGCCGTAGCGTGTCATCGCGAACAGATCCTGATAGCCCGGCGGCGGCATGTCGGAGCTGAACACGTCCCAGACTTCCTTTGGTGCCCGGATGGCGAAATCCCAGCTCCGCATCTTGAACGGGCCGATCTCGACTGCCGTTACCTGGCCGCTTTCGACCGTGACATGATAGGGCGTGTCACCGACTTCCAGCAGGAAGCGGGCATGCATGTAACGCCCGATACGCTGCAGGTCCGGTCGCGCCGCGACAGCGTCTTTCAAGCAGTCGAACATGGAATTTCTCCTTACTTTGGGGAGCTTGACCTCAATAAACGGTACGGCCGCCGGACACATCGAAACAGGCGCCGGTGCTGAAACTGCATTCCTCGGAGAGCAGCCAGCACACCATCGAGGCGCATTCCTCGGCGGTGCCGAGACGCTTCAACGGGCTTTTAGAGATCATGACCTCCACATGCGCCGGATCCATCCGGTCCACCATCTCTGTGTCGAGGGCGGCGGGGGCCACCGAATTGACCAGCACACCGGTGCCAGCCAGCTCCTTGCCCATGGATTTGGTGAGTGCGATGACGCCGGCCTTGGCGGCACTGTAGGCGGGGGCGTTCGGGGTGCCTTCCTTGCCCGCGAGCGATGCGATATTCACAATCCGGCCGTAGCCGCGCCCGACCATGCCGGGAGCGATGGTCTTGGAACAAAGAAAGACGCCCGTCAGATCGACATTCAGCACACGCTGCCAGTCGGCCAATGTGTAGTCGATTGTGGAAACGGTCGGCCCCGCGATGCCGGCACTGTTCACCAGCAGGTCGATCGGACCAAGTGCGCCGGTTGCCGATGCATGCGCTATGCAGACGTCGGATTCGGACGATACGTCGACCACAGTGGTGATCAGCTTCCCCGATGCGCCTATAGCGTCGGCCGCGGCAGCGAGCGCGTCACGGTCCTGATCCCAGAGGGCGACTTTTCCCCCATTTTCCAGAAGGCGTATGGCAACGGCGAGACCGATGCCCTTTGCGCCGCCCGTCACAATCGCGGTGCGGCCGCTGAATTCCCCATCCTTCAAGGCGTTTCTCCCAAACGCGTTTTGTAACCCGGGCTCGTGACGGCCCGTTTGTTACCCAGTCTCGGTCGTTATTTTGCGGAGAGCGTGAATTCCCCCTCGCGAATGCGGTCAGGCCATTCGGCGACCATGTCCGCGACGGCTTGCTCTCCGTAATTCTCGATCATGTCCGTCAAGGCAGCAAAGATCGCCGACGAGGCGACCATTTCAGGGGCGCAGCCACTATCGACCGCTTCATCCCAGGCCTCGAGGATAAGTTTCAGGGCAATGCGTTTCTGTTCGTCATCCGGCAAAATTCCGGCATCCGAATCCGACATGTGTATCTCCAGCAAGTCTTCGGGGCCTGCTCCAGGGGGAGCTGGCCGGTGTTTTCGTGTTGCTTGAGGCTGGCGCCTGCCGAACGCTAGACTGAAAAGATAAACAGTGGGAGGAAAAACATGTCGAAAAATCATGACTTCTTGCATCACGCCGGTGACGAGCATCCATTCGTTGCGCGTGGTCTGAGAAACTATTTCGAGTATCGCGATCTGGGAATCGAAGAGGCATCGAAAGGCGATGTCGTCTCGCATGTCATTCGTGCCAGGGAAGGTCACAATGCGACCGGTGCCTGGCATGTGCATGATTGCAAGTTCCAGATGTTTTATGTGCTGAAAGGGTGGGCCCGCTTCGAGTATGAGGGGCAGGGCATACACACCATGAAGGCGGGCGACTGCGTTATGCAGCCGCCGATGATCAAACATCGGGAGATCGAACATTCGGCTGATCTTGAACTTATCGAAGTGGTCGCCCCGGCCGATTTCAAAACCTACGAGGTTGACGGACCCGACGCCTGACGCCTCTGGTTCGACCTATGTCTGATCGGCCGATGGTGAAACCTCCTATCGGGGCGATGTCGGCCGATCTTTCCTGGAACGAAGGCGATGCGCCTTTTTCCGAACGTTTCGGGGATGTTTATTTTTCAGCGAAAGACGGGCTCGCGGAAGCCCGGCAGACCTTTCTTGAGGGCAATGGCCTGCCGTCGGCATGGGCCGGGCGTGACACTTTCACTATTGGGGAAACCGGTTTCGGAACCGGCCTTAATTTCTGCGCGACGGTTCAATTGTGGCTGGAGACCCGGCCTCCGAGCGGCCTGCTGCATTATGTCGGCATCGAAGGTTTCCCGCTCGATGCGGGTGAGTGTTTCAGGGCGCTGACGCGCTGGCCGGAGCTTACCCCGCTCGCGTCAGCATTGCGGGACCGCTATCCCGATCCCGTGCCTGGGATGCACCGGATTCATTTCGACGAATGGGGCGTCATCCTGACGCTGGCAATCGGTGAGGCCGGGAAGATGCTGTCCGCAGTGCATGGACGGATCGATGCCTGGTTCCTGGATGGCTTCGCGCCGTTAAAAAATCCCGAGATGTGGAGTGATGCGGTCCTCGCCACGGCTGTCTCGCTGACGGCTCCGGGCGGAATCCTGACGACCGTTACCGGGGCTGGCGTCGTTCAGCGCAGGCTTGCCGCGATGGGACTGGAGGTCAGAGAAGTGTCCGGGGGCGGGCGCAAGCGGGACATGGTGACGGCGAGGAAATCGCCGGAGCAGTTGGAGGTGCGCGATAAGCGGGCGCGGCTGTCCGCGCGGGCTGTGCCGGTGCGTGAGCGGTCACGACGGGACCGGATTGCTATTGTTGGCGGGGGCATCGCGGGCGCATCCCTGATCAGGGCATTGCGGCGGCGCGGCATGGAACCGGTTCTGTATGACCGTGCCGGGCCCGGGGCGGGCGCCTCCGGCAACGCCTATGCACTTGTGGCACCACGACTGGATGCGGGAGACAGCGCTGTCGCGCTGTTTTTTGCGGCGGCTTACCGGTACGCGGTTGCGCAATATAGCGAGGGGGACGGGTGGGATCCGTGCGGCGTGCTTGTCATGCTGGAAGATGAAGAGGCGCTGCTAAGGGCCGAAAAGGCCCGGGGTTTTGCGTGGCAACCGGCTGCTGGCGGCAGGTTGCTCGACCGGGACGCGGCCAGTCTGACGGCGGGAATAGAGCTGGATTGTCCGGGCCTGTTCTATCGGTCGGCGGGGCTTTTGCAGCCCGTGCGCCTGCTCCGCGACTGGATCGGCTCAACCACGGTCATCAAGGCCAATATCGATCGCGTTTCACGAACGGCCCAGGGGTATTCCCTGCTGGATTCACATGGTGATGTTGCAGGTGAGGCGGATGCCGTCATTCTTGCCGCGGGTGATGGCAACCGGCACTTTGACGACACGCGCTGGATCCCGTTAACCCCTGTGCGGGGGCAGGTTTCCGAGGTTCCGGCCAAGGATGCGGGGCGGGCCGTGAAATGCGCCCTGTCCTGGAGTGGTTATCTTTCTCCGGTACGGGGCGGGCGCCACATGCTTGGCGCGACCAACGATAGAACCAACACTATCGGTGACGACTGGGACCGGGTTGTGCTTGACGAGGACCATCGCCACAACCACGGAAATATGCCGGATTACATGGCCCATCTCGTTGATGAACCTGATGCCTCATGGACCGGGCGTGCCCGATTGCGGGCGGCGACGCCGGATCGCGTTCCCCTGTTTGGCGCCATTCCTGACGTTGCCGGTCTGGCTGATGCGTTTCGCCGCCCGGCAGGCCGGGGCTATGTAACTTTCCCGGATGGCGACCTGCTGATCCTTGGGGGGCTGGGCTCGCGCGGCTTTGTTTCCGCACCGCTTGCTGCTGAACTGCTCGTCGCCAGACTGTTAGGGGAAGTCTGGCCGGCGGAAGAGGCTCTCGGCATCACCGGCGATCCGGCCAGGTTCGCGAGCAGAGCCCACAGGCATGCGCGCATTGAAGAACTTCTGGGCTGATCTGCCGTTTAGAATGGTAATTTTAACCTTTAAAAGAGGAATTTCTGAAAGCTTGGAGCTCTGCGGTCTTTGCCGCTTGATAAGATCTTAACCAAGCAGATAGCGGTATTTTCGCAGCGGAACGAGGAAGGGAAACAGGGTGAAGGATTCGACCAAGTCGACAAGCGGGATCTCATCCGGTCTCCGTGCGCGCCTTACCGCTTCGCCGCTGATCGTCTCCGGGCTGGCTTTTATCGTCGTTCTTTCTGCAACGTTGTTTGCCCAGTTCACAATTGAAACGCGCAGCGACGAAGAGCAGGCAGCACATCATGCCTTTGCGCGTGCGCATATCGGCCAAAACCTGAAAAACTATCTTGAAGCCCGTTTCCGTGCCGTCAACGTCATAGCCATGACCTTGGGAAAAGAGGGCAGGGCGCCGAGCGAAAGAGAGTTCGCCGACCTGGCCCAGCCCTTTCATGGAGATTTCAGTGGTGTTCAGGCGGTTAACTGGGTTGATCGGCAGGGTACGGCGCGTTGGATTGTCCCTCTGGCTGGGAATGAGCCGGTGAAAGACAGGGATCTGACAGCCCTTGTCATTCCGAACGAGGCTATCACCGCAGCGCGCTCCGACGGCCGGCCTCACGCCACGCCACCGATAACATTGCTTCAGGGCGGGACGGGGGCCGCTGCTTATTTCCCCGTCAAACGGAATGGTGAAATTTTAGGTTTCATCAATGTGGTGTTCCGCTTTGCCGACCTCCTGGACAGCATTGCTGGTCTGGGCCCTCGAGGGTCCATCTCTGCCGCACTGCATTATGATGGAAAATATATTCTGTCTCAGTCAGAAGGGCCGCAGGGGAAGGTTTACAACTCTCTCTACTATGATCTGGATATTCTTGATCGTCCCTACCAGGTCGAAATCCGCTCCCATGACGTGGCCGTCAGCTACATCAACCCGATCCTGCTGATCATAATCGTCAACTTGTTGTTTGCAGGCGCGATTTATCTGTTGGTGAAGCAGATTGGTTTGTTGGCCAGGAGCGAGGCCCGGTTCCGCGATTATACCGAGATAGCTTTTGATTATCTTTGGGAGACAGATCCGGAGCAGAGGATCACATATTTGTCGCCTCGCTTCGAGGAAATCACCGAACGCCCGGCGAGGGAGTTCCTTGGCCGACGGCTGGGAGAATGCAAGATCCAAGCAGCTACGGACAGCCTTGCTGCGCATGTCGAGGTGATGGAAGACAAACAGCCGTTCGAGAATTTCATTTTCTCTTCTGAGAGCGAGGACGGAATAAAAACATGGATATCGTCCTCCGGAAAGCCGCGTTTCTCGGCAGGGGGGCGCTTTCTTGGCTACAGGGGAGCCGACCGGTCCATCGATGAGCAGGTTCGAACTGAAAGACGGTTGCGTCGCGCCTGGGAGCTGGCTGAAACAGCTAATCAGGCAAAGAGTAATTTCCTTGCCGGGATGAGCCATGAGCTGCGCACGCCGTTGAATTCGATCATAGGCTTCTCCGAAATCATTCGTGACCAGATGCTCGGCCCTGTCGGAAAGCCGCAATATGCTGAATATGCCAGCGATGTCGTGTCATCTGGCCGGCATCTGCTGTCGCTGGTTGATGACGTCCTCGACTTGTCAAAGATAGAATCCTCTACATTCGAACTTTCCGAAGACGAAATTGTGCTCGCCGATGCTTTTGAATTTGTTCGCCGCGGATTCAGGCGGCATGCGGAAGCTCGGGGAATCACGATTGATTTCGAAGTCGCGGACAATGCGGTCCGTATCCGCGCGGATACGCGGCTGGTACGTCAAATGGTAATGAACCTGGTCTCGAATGCCGTAAAATTCACGGATTATGGTGGCAAGATCAGGATCACTTCTGAGCGTGATGAAAACGGCTGCGTGCATGTGAAGGTGACCGATACGGGGATCGGTATTCCAGAAGAACATCTCGCACGTGTCTTTGAACCATTTGTCCAGGTCCGTGAGACGGCATTACTCAGTCACGAGGGGTCAGGCCTTGGTCTTTCGCTGGTGAAGCGGTTTATTGAGCTGCATGGCGGAACGATAGATCTTGAAAGCCGGGTTGATGAGGGGACTTCCGTCGATCTTGGTTTCCCCCGAAACCGCTCACTTTGACGCTGTTTTAGCGTCTATATGACTTATGTCTCTTTAATTGTATTAAAATCCTAATGGTCATGAATGGCGTTAACCTATAGGGTGTACTTCACTCTTCAAAGTTATCAATGACCCAATGAAATTCCGTCTTTTCTTTCTCCCTCCCTATTCCAAGGCTTGAAGGTTTAGCGTGGCTAATAGAAATAAATCTTGCCTCGTTCGTCGTCATTTTCGTTTGCGCGATGCAAATGGGAATGAGCTGCGGCGGTCTATCGCTCTTGAGCCGGGTTTCTGGTCCGCGCTGGATGATATGGCACCGGGCGATAAGCTGAGGGAGCTGATAGAGCGCTGCTTGACGGAACTGAGTGCCGAAGATTCCCTCGTATCAATCCTGCGCTGCACGGTGCTGAAGCATTATCGTGCGTTGTGTAATACGAGGCATGCGGAAATGAAATTAAGCGAGGCCGCCGGAAAAGAACGCAAGCAGCCCGGAATGAGAAGCTAGCTTCCTGTTTCGGGTAGGCGGGTGATGGTGCCGGTTGAGGGACTTGAACCCCCGACCCTCTGATTACAAATCAGATGCTCTACCAACTGAGCTAAACCGGCTATCAAAGTGCGCAGCGGAATATCGCGTTTCGACCCGATGGTCAACGGGATCGCCGTTCGGTAAGGCAAGTTTCTGGCCGGACTAAAATCCGGAAATGCCTTTTCCCGTGTTTCTATGGGTTTGAGACAACCAGGCGCGGCTTGGAAAAACGGGGCTGTGAGCCTGCGGCTACCACCGTTCGCGCGGCATCGACGAGACTCGTCACAGAAACTTTTTCCGAGCAAAGATTCTCCAGTGCCTGCGTTGCCCGTTGCAGCATGGAAATTTGAGTCTCGGAATATTCCGAGGCTTTATGGTTCGGAGCCGCAGCTTCTTCAAAACGCGTGACGAGTTCGGATATCAAGACGGAGACATCATGGATGGCGCGATCAAGCTCTGAGATATCGCCGTCACCGTCACCGGCTTTCAATTGATGCAGCCTGACGTTCAGTTCGAGCAATGAGTACACCTGATGGTGACGCACATAAAGCTCGCGTCCGCGCGGGTCCCGACTGTTTAATTCTAAACTTTCGAGCATCTAATGACTCCAAGCCAGGCTGTGGCCATCGTTTAAATTCCGCCAGGCGTTGCCGCCACACGGCGTTCCAAATTGCGTCTGTTTGGATTTTAGGCAGCAAAACGTGAATCGCTCGTGAATCACCGGGCAGGAAAATCGGGATAAAAACGGAGGGCTGACGGAATGTACTTCTTATGATCTTTTTATGTTTTTGTTTTGTTTCTTTTTGCATATCTCATTATGTCGATATGTGAGCTAATTTTTCCTGAAATTTGTAATTTAAACGCTGCCTCCAGCCGATTTGCATGAAATGGATTTAGGTCCCATATTTAATTGTGGCTTTTAGATCTGAAAGCCTATCTGGAAAGGATGTATCGTCCTTATCAATCAGCTGCGTGCCCTCAGGCAGCATTGATCCCGTCGAATTTGATGCGGCTGTGTTTATCAATTCTTAAACTGAATGATGGATAAGGTCGCGTGCCCCCGGTTAGAAAGAGCGCTTAATTCATGAGTGTCGATTTGCAGGACAAGAAGTCGGACAAGGCTGTAGTCGATGAGGATGCCCTCGACTCGCTGCATACCTTGCCACTCTCGATCATCCCTTTGCAGACGCCCGGTCTGAAAAAAGCTTTCATGATCAAGAATGCGCGGCTGGAAAGCGCCATTGAGCTGTTTCGTGACGGTGTTTCGGGAAGCGGTCAGGTTGAGGCAAAGGAACTGCACGGATATTTTCAGGATGTTGGGGGAGCGTTGTCTCACGATCTCATCATTCTGGAAAAACTCTCTTCGCTGGAATCGTTCGACGTCTATTCACTGCGTCTGGAACTGCGCAACCTGGATATCGGTTTCGAGGATTTTTCGGCACTGCAGCTCTCCGAAGCGAAGCGTGCCGAATTGACGGAATATATGCGCGCTTTCACGCGCCCGCTGATCCAGAGGGTCTATGGTGGGGATCAGTCAGAAGAGATCAGCGATGTCGGCGAGATCATCAAAATGGTCTCATCGCCAAACCGGAACGAGGCCGTGGCAAAGCTGAAGCGCCTTGCCGAAGAATTGAATACTGAATTGAGTGAGGTGCCGAAGTTCCTTGAGCGGTATGGAGATATTTTTCTCTCGCTGTCGTATTTCCGGAATTGCCTCGACAAGATCATGCAGCAAATCCCGACCTTTATTTCCTGGATGGAGGAGTTGCACAGCAACTACCAGATCCAGAATGACCGGAATCAGCTCAAGATTCTCAAGGACATAGAGTCGGACCTGAACGAAATTTCAACATCGCTCGTGGGCCGGTTTGAATATTTCAATCATCGTTCTCATGACTTTTGGGACAATATCAGCGCGGATTCATTTCAGTCTTTTCAGGAACTGGTCACCGCGCACCATGTCAGCATCGGTGCTGTGCTGTGTGGCCTTGCCGTGAAGATGAATCTCTACGAAGCCCGGTTTCCCAATCATGGTGGTGGGCCGGTGAAGCGTCTCGAGTTCATAAATTCCGAGATCAAACCCGGTCTGCAACGCATCAAGGATATTGAGCAGAAGGTCGGTGCGGTAAAATAAAGGGAAGCAACCCCGCCCGGGGATATGCTCTCTCAAAATGAAGGTTGGTCGCAACGATAAGTGGTAATGTCGATCCTCTACGGCCGAGGAACTTCTTTCAGATGACCGGATCGAACCTGATCGAGCCAAAAAGAACCAGTAATGCCGCAGCGCCAGACGCTGAAAACCGTGCACGGCTGCTACAGATCGCAGAACGGCTGGCAAAGCTTGGATACTGGCGCCTGGATCTCACGACTAATACCGTCTTCTGGTCCGAGTTCGTTTATCTGTTGCATGGCCTGGAGCCTGAATCGGGTTCCCCGGATCTGGAAGCGGCCCTGAATTCGTATCTTCCGGAAGACAGGCCAAAAGTCAGCAGAGCAATCGAAAACTGTGTGACGGCAGCAGAGCCTTTCGAGTTTTCTTTGCGAATCCGGCGCCCGGATGGCGCGGTCCGTAACGTGAGATCATGTGGCCTCCCGGAACTGGATCAACACGGGAATGTCATTGCCGTTATCGGCATTTTTCAGGATGTCACAAGTCAGGAAGACATAGAAAAAACTCATAGGACCAATGAGTTGTTGCGCCAGACGATTGACGCTCTCGATGAGGCGGTCAGTATTTACGATCCTGATGATCGCTATGTGTATGCCAATCCGAAATATTTCGATTTGTTCCCCTATCTGAAAGAGATCGAGGGGCTTGAGGGAAAATCCTTTGAGGAGGTGCTGCGCATCAGTTTGCAGAATCGTGTCGTCGACAGTCCTCTGGCCCTCAATGATCCGGAAGCTTACATCGCAGAGCGCTTGAGCGCGCGCAGGGACGTTCGGGGGGAACTCGGAGACAGGCGGCACAAGAGCGGGCGCTGGTATGCTGCCCGGGAATTCCGGACGGAGGTCGGCGCACATATCACGATGCGCCGCGATGTTACGGAGCAGCGCCTTGCCAGCCAGGAGCTGGAGCAAGCCAAGGAGCGGTTTGAGCTTGCGGTAACAGCAGGGGGAATCGGCGTTTGGGAATATGACCGGTCCGCCGACATTTTCTACTGGTCCAATTTTGCCTTGAGCATCCTGAGTGATGGTGCGGGATCGCAACCTGCCGGTATAGAGGCGCTCTTTGAAGCGGTCGTCCAGGAGGATGTCAGTCACTTCAAGGGCCAGTACTGGGCCTGTGTGACGCACCGGGCGGTAATGGATATAGAGATCCGGATGCGCTCTCCCGATGGTCAGATGAAATGGGTGCATTGGCGTGGCCGACCAATTGCCGATAATAAAGGCAAAATCGTCCGCATTGTGGGCTCGGTCGTCGATGTAACGCGAAGAAAGCTCGACCAGGAGCGCATCATCCGGAGTGAGGCCCGGCTGAGCGAGATCGCCAGAACGATTCCGGGTGTTCTGTGTCAATGGTCGCTCGGCGCTGACCGGGTTCCGCGTTTTTTCTATCTCAGTCCGAAGGTGATGGAAGTTTTCGGGTTCGAAGACGTGAGCCCAGAGAGCGTTTCCGCCAAATTTCTGCCAGTCACCGAAGATGAGGAAGCGGTAAAGACTGCCTTGGCGGCTTCTTTCCGGACTGGGGATGAGGTTCGCTTCGAGGCACGCTACGAATTGCCCCGGCGTGGAATACGCTGGATCCGGAATATGTCGGAAGTCGCGCGTGTTCTGGATGATCGGGTTGATTTCACCGGTGTCATGGTCGATGTCACGGAAATCAAGGAGGCCGAGAGCAAGATCCAGGAAAGCGAACGGCGTTTGGTGGACGCCATCGAGTCGATCAATGAGGCTTTCGCATATTTCGACAGCGGCGATTGTCTGATGATGTGCAACGAGACATACCGCAATCTGCGTCCAGCGATAGCGGATCGCATTGTGCCCGGGTTACGGTTTGAGACTTTCCTCGAACTCGTGGCGGAATGCGATCAAATTCCGATGAACTATGGTGGCAGAGAGGAATGGGTTAAAGAGCGCCTCAAAATGCACCGCAATCCGCATTTTGAACCCGTGCAGCAGGTATGGCAGGACGGGCGCGTTTATCTCGTCTCCGAACGCCTAACCAAGGAAGGCGGTACGGTTATCACTCTTACGGACATTTCCGATCTGAAACGCCGGGAGACAGCGCTTGAGGAAGCGCATGAGCGCTTATCAAACCAGCATGATGCGCTCGAAAAATTGGCAGAGGACCTCGATAATGCCCGGCGGGCCGCGGAAGCGGCGAATGACGCCAAATCGCAATTCCTGGCGATGATGAGTCATGAAATCCGGACGCCAATGACCGGGCTGCTGGGAATGGTGCAGATGCTCCGTGAGGAGGACCTCAATGCGGAGCAGCGGGGCTATCTTAATGTCTTGGGGCAATGTGCCGATACATTGCTGAGCCTTCTGAACGACATTCTGGACCTATCGAAAATCGAAGCCGGCCAGCTCACTCTGGAGAGCATAGAATTCGACCTGGAGCGTGCCGGACAGGAGGTTGTCTCCTTGTTCAGCGGGAGCGCCTCGGACAAGGGCCTGCGACTTCTTTATCGCATGCCGGAGGCCGCTATTCGTGCTGTGCGTGGCGATCCCCTGCGTTTCAAGCAGGTCCTCGCAAACCTGGTCAGTAACGCGATCAAGTTTACCGCTGAAGGCGAGGTCTCTCTCTCGCTGGATGCTGTTTTAGACGGAGACAAGGTCATGGTTTCGGGCCAGGTCTCCGATACTGGCATCGGTATTCCCGGAGAGGCAGTGTCCCGGCTGTTCAACAGGTTTGACCAGGTGGATACCTCGACCACGCGGAAGTATGGCGGCAGTGGCCTCGGTCTCTCTATCTGTCAGAGACTTCTGACCTCCATGGGAGGGAGCATCGAAGTGGAGTCGGCGGCGGGGGAGGGGAGTACATTCTCGTTCTCCCTTGCGCTCGATGCCCGCCTCATAGAAGGCGCTCCTGTTCCGGGCGATGGCGCGCCAGATACGGGCATGAAGCACGTTCATAAGGTCGATCCGGAAAGCACGCCAAGCCTGCGGATCCTGATTGCAGAAGACAACGCCCTCAATGCCGACCTGATCGCGATGATGCTGCAAAAATGGGGACACCAAGCGGACATTGCTCCAGATGGCAGAATGGCGGTGAACAAGGCGGATAGCACGGAGTTCGACCTGATTTTGATGGATATGCAAATGCCGGAACTTGACGGCCCGGACGCAACGCGTGAAATCCGTTCCGGCCACGGCCCGAACCGGGAGACGGCAATTGTCGGCTTATCCGCCGATGCGATGCTTGAGCACCGGACGCGATACCTTGAGGCGGGGCTGACCGATTTCGAGACGAAACCTGTTGACTGGGACCGGCTCCGGGAGCTGATCGCGCGGCTTTACGAACGTGGCTTAATGCCCCATCGCTGACACTCGTGACGAGGCTCAAGACTGCTGTTTTGCGGCCTATTCGTCCGTCACATTGCGCTGGTCGCGCTTCATTTCCTTCACGGAATATGCGGCTCCGGCGAAAATCACCAATGACCCTGTGACCGTCAGGAGGTCCAGAGATTCCTGGAAGAACATGATTCCGATCAGGCCGGCGAATATAAGGCGGCTATATTCCATGGGCTGTACGGCGGACGCTTCACCGTGTTTGTAGGCCTGAATATTGGAGTATTGGGCCATGGACATCACTACGCCGGTCAACAGCATGGCGACGAATTCCATAACCGTCGGTACTTCCCAGTAGAGATAGGCAGGGATTGCGAACGCGATGGCCAGTCCGAAGGATTGGTAGGTCATGATTGTCACCGGGCTTTCCGTTTTGGTCAGCACTCTGGTCAGAATCATGATGAAGGAAACGAAAACCGCAGAGATAATCGCCAGGAAGGCGTAAAAATCGATCCCGTCAAAACTGGGGTGTAAGACGATGAGGACTCCAATGAACCCGAATATCGTGGGGCCCCAGCGTTTGTGATCGACAACTTCCTTCAGGATGAAGGCGGCCAGTAGCGTGATGAACAGCGTGCGGGCGAAGGAGATCGCAGTCGCATCGGCCAGTGACATGTGAATCACTGCCGTGAAGCCTGTAGCCATTGCGCATACGGAGCAAAAGATTCGGGCTCCGTGAAGTGACAGCCGTTTTGTTTTGAAGGCGCCGGGGAAAGATTGGATGAGGCGCGGAGACAGAATCAGAATCACGCAGATCTGCCGGACGAAAAGGATTTCCCAGACGGGGATTCTTTGACCCACATCCTTTATCGCCGCTGTCATAATCGTAAAAAGCAGCGAAGCGATGAGCAGCCAGCCACAGCCTTTCAGATTCTCTGGCACGCGACTCCAGATTTGAGACGTCTTGCTCTGCACCTGTCGGGAGCCGATCAGGCCTTTCCAAGACTCTAAGCTTTCGGGCATGTGGACTGCTTACATATTTCTTGACGACGCTATTCGTGGTGTATTTTTGGTTGTTGTCAATCGGTTTGTGCCGCAATCCCTGCTGATGAAAGGCTGTTTGTTAATCATGTAACGCATCCCAAAACGGCGGGCCCATTTGCGGGAGAGTATGCTAATGATCGTCGACCTTCCTATCCTCCGATTGAAATTCCGCGATTCTCATGACTGAAAAAAATGTTGCAAAGGCGAGTATTGAGCCTTTGACCGGTGACTTTCTGGAAGCCCTTCAAAAGCAGGCCCGGATATTTGAAACGCCATGCGGTGACGGCCGTATGGTCTGGCGCAAATGGGGCGAGGGGCCTTGTGTCGTTCTGGTGCATGGCGGTTTCGGGTCCTGGAACCACTGGTGCCGGAACATTCAGGCCCTGTCGTGTGAATTCACGGTGATTGCGCCGGATCTCCCGGGACTTGGCGACAGTGACAGGCCCGATGAGCCTAAAACGGCGGAGCATATTGGCGCTATTCTGGCCAGGGGGCTGGATCAGGTTCTGCCGCCCGAGGCCGATTTTCATCTCGGATGTTTTTCTTTTGGTGCCGTTCCGGGGAGCGTGGCGGCAGTTCGGCACGGGCGCCGTGTGCGCAGCTTCACCCTGATTGGTGCCGCCGGGTTCGGCCCGCGTGAGCGTCCGACGGACGGTCTGGTCAGAATTCTGCCGGAAATGGACGAGGCGACGCGCCGGGCAACTGCCCGGAACAATCTTGAGGTTCTGATGTTTGCTGATCCCCGGAACGTGGACGATCTGGCAATCGACATTCAGCTCGCCAACACGGCGCGGGCACGGTTCCGGTCCCGGCCATTGTCACTGTCCGATACGGTGTTGCGGAACTTGCCGCTGATAAGCGCCAGACGGAACGCGATCTGGGGAGCGGAAGATGTTACGGCCAAAGGCATGCTGGCTCCCCGGAATGCGGCTTTGAGAGAAGCCGATCCGGAGGCTGAAATTGTGCAGATGGACGGTATCGGGCATTGGGTTCAGTACGAGGCACCTGACGCCTTCAACAAATGCTATCTCGAGATGCTCAAGCGGGCAGTTTGAGGACTGACGATCCGGCGTGAAAAAGCCGGACGTAAAACAATGGAGGAAGCAAAATGAAACTGGTTGTTCTACCCGGAGACGGCATAGGATCGGAGATTGTCAGCGCCACGCTGACGGTCCTCAAGGCGGCGGACGAGCGGTTCGGCCTTGGGCTGGAGCTGGAGGAGCACGCCATCGGCGAAGCGTCGCTTGCCAGCCATGGCTCGACCCTGCCTGAACCGGTGTTCGAAAGCGCATCGGCGGCGGACGGTGTCATTCTGGGACCGGTTTCAACCGCCACCTATCCGGCACCATCCGACGGCGGGCTTAACCCGTCCGCGGAATTCAGGCGACGGCTCGATCTGTTCGCCAACATCCGGCCGAGCCGTTCGGTCGGAAACGACGCGGCACTGGTCAAGGATATGGATCTGGTGATCGTTCGGGAGAATACCGAAGGGTTCTATGCCGTCCGCACCATGTTCGCCGGCGGCGGGGAGTTCATGCCGGACAAGGACATGGCTCTTGCCGTGCGCAAGATCACGCGGCAAGGCGCGGAGCGGATTGGCCGGGCTGCTGCGGAGCTGGCCATGACCAGGCGCAGGAAACTGACGATCGTGACCAAGTCGAATGTCCTGAAACTCAGCGACGGGCTTTTCCTTGAGGCAGTAACCGAGGGGGCGAGTGCTTTTCCGGAACTGGAGGTCGAGGAAGTTCTGGTCGATGCCATGGCATCGCATCTTGTCCGGAAGCCGGGGGCGTTCGATGTCATCGTTACCTCCAACATGTTTGGCGACATTCTCTCGAATGAAGCGGCCGAGCTGGCTGGCGGGCTGGGCTTCGCAGGCTCGCTCAACGCTGGGCTTCGGCACGCGGTCGCGCAGGCTGCGCATGGATCGGCGCCGGATATTGCAGGCAAGAACGTCGCTAATCCGAGTTCCGTTATGCTCTCGACCGGGATGCTGCTTGAATGGCTCGCGGACCGCAGTGACAGTAATGCATTGCGGGAAAGTGCCCGGGCGATCGAAAGATCCGTGATGATCTGCGTTGCGGATGCGGCCACGCGTACCAGGGATATCGGCGGCGCGCTGAGCACGGATGCCTTCGGAGAAGCTGTTGCCAGGCGGGTTGCCGAAGTTTGATAATTCAACGCGTATAAAGGAACGGACGATGCGTACTCTGACATTTCCGGATGGCCGGTCCGTGCCGGCCCTGGGGCTTGGCACTTGGTATATGGGCGAAAGCGCCGGAGCTCATGACGGAGAGGTCAGGGCACTGCAGACGGGTATCGACCTTGGCATGACCTTGATCGATACGGCGGAAATGTACGCAAGCGGCGGGGCGGAAGAGGTCGTCGGCGATGCCATTCAGGGGCGCCGGGATCAGGTTTTCATCGTCTCCAAGGTCCTGCCGTACAATGCCAGCCGCAAGGGGACGATCAAGGCCTGCGAGGACAGCCTGCGCCGCCTCGGAACAGACCATATCGATCTCTATCTGCTGCATTGGCCTGGCTCACATTCGCTTGCTGAAACAGTCGAGGCTTTCGAGGCTTTGCGGGAGACAGGCAAGATCGGCGGATATGGCGTCAGCAATTTCGATGTCGCGGAAATGAAGGCATGGGAAAAGGTTGCGGGTCCCGATCTCTGTCAGACTGACCAGATCCTCTATAATCTCTCCCGGCGCGGGATTGAATGGGATCTGGCTCCCTGGGCACGGGAGAGAAAGATGCCTCTCATGGCATACTCGCCGCTTGAGCAAGGACGGCTGAGAGATGGCGCGCTTGACGCGGTCGCTGCCAAGTATGGCGTAACCGCGATGCAGGCCGCGCTGGCATGGGTTCTGCGGGATCCCGGAATCATCGCCATTCCGAAGGCATCGAACCCGGAACATGTTCACGCCAACAAAGCTGCCCTTGATCTGACTCTCGACGCGGAGGATCTGGCGTTGCTTGATCGTGCCTTCCCACCGCCGAGCGGAAAACAGGCCCTGGAAGTTCTGTAGAGACTTGTCTCCAGATCCGGGTGCTCTAATTAAAGCGCATGCGATGTTTGGCTTCGCATGCGAAAGGCGTTGCGGGATTTCGTATGGCTGTTGCTGTGCGCATTCGGCCGTATCGCGTTTCTTATAAAAAGAACTTGGCAAAAATCGGACGACTCATCACAATATCAAGTATTGTGGCTTGAATACGCGACAACTTGGAGTACAGGCAATGGGTGCCGTCGATAGCAAACATGTTGAGCGTAAGAGCCTTGAGATCCTCGCTGAAGCGGTCGATCGAACGGTCGGAACCGGCTATGTGCACGCAGCCATAGCCAAGGCAGCCAAGACCCTCGAGGTAAAGGAATACAATGCGGCGGATAAGGCATTTCGGATGCTGAACCCGCGCGAGACTCGGAAAGTCGAGAAAACCGCTCTTGAGAGCGCGTCGATCCTGGCTGAGCACGGTGAGTATTCAGATCCGACCGAGGATATGAAGCCTAATCCTGAATTCGGCGATATCCGGGCGCGCTCCGTCAAACTGGGGTCCTGACGCCTTACAGCTTACAGGCTTTTTCGGGCGCCCTTTGCCGCCAGTATAATTGTGCCGGTTCCAGCCAGGGCCAGTATGGCGGTGACCATGAAGCTGCCGCTGTAGGTGCCGACGAGTTGGTAGCCCAGCGTGAAGACAGCGGGTCCGACGATCACTCCTGAAAATGTAAAGAACAGGGCTGCGCCGGTCATGTTCCCGGCTTTTCCCTGGGGGCTGTGTTCGACGACTGCCGACGCGAACACGCCGTTCCAACCCATTGCAGTAAAACCGAAAATGAAGAACAGCAGGTAGACGATACCGACCGGCCATTCCGGTGCGACGAAAACCGTCGCTAGGGCGGATAGGGCCGTCAGAAGCGCGTTGATTATGAGCGCGGTAAACCCGCTCCGGATGCGGTCGGCCAGAACACCCCATGCAATACGGCCGATCACGCCCGCGACCTGCACCGCTGTGAGCGCAAGTCCGGCTGCGACAAGGGTGTATCCGGTCTCTTCCACCAGAAAGGTCACGGCGAAGGCATTAAGGGAGAGCTGGATCGCGGCCAGAAACAGGCCGGTGAAGCACAGCCAGCGGATAGCCGGTAATTTCCAGGCGGCCTTGATATCGGCCAGAGGCGAGCGGAACAGGGGAGCGGCGCGGGACCGGTCACTGTCCCAGCGTTTCCGGAAAAACTCCATGATGAACACCATGGCAACTGCCACGCCGATGGTGACATACATGCTTGACTGCCAATCGAGCGAAAGAGCGATGGCAGGCGCGAAGGTGCTGGCGGCGATCCCGCCAAGAGGCACGCCGGTAAAGCGGATGGAAAAGACGAGATTGCGGTTCTTCGGCGTAACCACCTTGGACATCAGATGGGCGGCGGGCGGATTGATCAGGCCGTAGCCAAAGCCGATGATGAAGGAACCGAGAGCCATCAGGGGCAGGGCGCCGCTCGATATTATCAGGTGGGCGAGGGCAAAGAGCCCAAGGCTGACCTGGGAGACTCTCCAGGCACCGAGCCGGGCAACCAGCCCTCCGGCAAACAGACTGGTGATCATGCCGCCCAGATAGACCACGACCACCTGAAGACCAATGAGCGATGCGTCAATGCCGAGCGCCGCGGCGGCTTCCGGTGCGATCGCCGGAAGCCAGAGCGAAGCCATCGACCCGATCAACTGAACCCAGATCATGAAGAAGACAACCGTCACGGTATCGCGAAGCGGCGGGGTCGGCTGTGTCTCTATGTGATGTGCCATGCAGGCGTGCCGTCCGTCAGCTTGGGTGCAATGCCTCGTCGGGACCGAGCACAGCGCTGCGGAAGGTGTTTTTCACGAACTTTCCATCGCGTGGCGGCATGATGGTCTCGCCGGTCGCCACATCGATCTTGATGACGGCAACAAGCGGGAACCGGCCTTCTTTCAGGATGCTGACCAATTCATCAAGCCCGGCTTCATCCCTGATTGTCATGGTGTTGGAAATACCGGCGCCGGCTGCCATCGCTGCGAGGTCCGTGCCGCGTCCGGTCGGTGCGGCCTGCATGCCGGTTTCGCCATAATGCTCATTGTCGAGCACGATGATTGCCAGATTCTTCGGCTGCTGCATAGCAATGGTCGAGAAGCTGCCGACCCCCATGAGCTGTTCGCCATCGCCTGTCAGCACCCAGACGGTGCGATCCGGTTGTGCCAGGGCGAGTCCGAGCCCGGTTGGAGCCGCGCCCCCCATGCCGCCCCAGATGTAGAAATTCTCCGGACGATGGTCGATGGCTGCAAGATCCCAGGTCGGGGAGCCGAGGCCGCTGATACACAGGGCATCACCACGTGCTGTCATTAGTTTTTTTACAACATCGCGGCGGAAGAGTTTGTTATTGCTCATTATTCAATCTCCTGCCGACTCTTGTGCGGCGGGTGCCGAGAAGGCTTTGGCACCGATCAGTTTTTGGCTGACCAGAACGGCAACAGCCTCGCCGCCATGGAAGGACATCATCAATCCGGCCTGAACGGCATTCGCCATTTCGTCGGCGGTTTCCGCCCGAATGCAGCGCACGCCAACCGCTTCGAGTACCGGCTCGACCGCACGGCCCATGGGCATCTGCCAGGGATTGGACTCGCCATAATCGCCGCGCATGGTGACGATCATGAAAAGCGGGAAAGCGCAGGTTGTGGTCAATGACGCGATCATGTTGATCGTATTGCCCACACCGCTGCTCTGCATCATGACGGCGCATTTCTGCCCGCCGAGCCAGGCGCCGGCCGCAACGGCAATGCCTTCTTCTTCGGTTGTCAGCGGAACAGTCTGGATATCATTGTCGGCGAGGCTCGCCTTGATAAGTCCGCTGAGACCCGCATCCGGAACATAAGCGACTTGCTTGATACCATGTTCCTTGAAGAGACCATGCGCCTTCGCGCTCCAGTCACTGCTCATGAGTTTCCCGCCCGTTTATTGAGTTGCGACAACCTTGCCCGGCGCTGCGGCGGCTGTCCATCTGCGGGGAGCGGGTTATTCGGAACCAGTCCCGTTCCGCGATGTCCGTATTGCCAAGCAGTGCATTGTCTTGGTGCGGCGCCTGTCACATAGTCGTCGCGGATAGAAATCGGGAATTCATCATGTCGCTCAAGACCGACCGCCGTCTGATACCAACCGCCGCTCACTGGGGCACCTATTTCGCCGAGGTCGAGAACGGCAAGCTCGTGGCCATGCATGATTACGACAAGGATCCGGCGCCGGCCATCATCGGTCCGGGCATTGTCGATGCTATCGAGGACAAGGTACGGATACGCCGCCCGATGATCCGGAAGGGCTGGCTGGAGAATGGCCCGTCTTCTCGTGAGGGGCGTGGCAGCGATCCCTATGTTGCCGTGCCCTGGGACGAGGCACTCGACATGGCGGGTGCCGAGCTGAAACGGATCGCGGATACGCATGGCAACGAGGCGATTTTCGGCGGCTCTTACGGCTGGTCCAGTGCCGGACGGTTCCATCACGCGCAAAGCCAGGTACACCGGTTTCTGAACTGCATGGGCGGCTATGTGCGCCATGAGGGAACATACAGCTATGCGGCGGGGCAGGCGATCACGCCGCACGTCGTCGGTCATTTCAAAGATCTGCTCGATACCCATACGACCTGGCCGGTGATTGCCGAGACCAGTGAGCTGGTCGTGATGTTTGGCGGTGCCCCCGTGAAGAACGGTCAGGTGACGTCAGGCGGCGTCGGCCGTCATACCGTCTTCGAAGGGCTGAAAACCGCCTACGAGATGGGAGTTGAGTTCGTCAATATCAGTCCGATCCGGAATGATGTGATCGAAATGGTCGAAGCCGAATGGATCGCTCCGCGCCCGAACACGGATGCGGCGATCATGCTGGCACTGGCCCACACCCTCTATACTGAGGGACTGCACGACGAAGGTTTCCTTGCCGACTATTGCGTCGGTTTCGACAAGTTCCTGCCGTATCTGCTGGGCCAGACAGACGGGCAGCCGAAGACGCCGGAATGGGCGGAGGGGATCTCCGAGGTTCCGGCCGATACCATGCGTGCGCTAGCCCGCCGTATGGCAGGTGGCCGTACCATGATCATGGTCGCCTGGAGCTTGCAGCGCGCCGATCATGGTGAGCAGCCTTACTGGCTCGCAATCCTGCTTGCCGCGATGATTGGGCAGATTGGGTTGCCGGGGGGCGGTTTCGGGCTTGGCTACGGCTCCGAGAACGGCATCGGTAACCCGGTTGAAATGTTCAAATGGCCAGCTCTGCCGCAAGGCCGCAACCAAGTCGACAAGTTCATTCCGGTGGCACGGATCTCGGACATGCTGCTCAATCCCGGCGGCAGTTTCGAATTCGATGGCGGAACGCATACCTACCCGGACATCAAGGCCGTCTACTGGGCAGGCGGAAACCCGTTCCACCATCATCAGGACCTGAACCGGCTGGTACAGGCGATCCGCCGTCCGGACACCGTGTTCGTGAACGAGATCTGGTGGACAGCTTTGGCGCGGCATGCGGATTTCGTCTTCCCGACGACGACAGCTCTTGAGCGCAACGATCTCTGCATGACCCATTGGGAGCAGACCATTGTGGCCATGCAGAAGGCAATCGAGCCGGTCGGCGATTCCCGCCACGACTACGATGTTTTCACTGGCCTTGCCAAACGGGTTGGTGTCGCCGAGGCCTTCACCGAGGGCCGGGACGAGGAAGCATGGCTACGTCATCTCTGGGATCAGGCCCGGCAGCGCGCGGCGGAAGCCGATTTCGAATTGCCCGATCTTGAGACCTTCCGGGAGATCGGTGCCATGGAAGTGCTGCAGCCGAAAGAGCCAACGGTTCTGCTGCGGAAGTTCCGGGAAGATCCGGAAGCCAATCCGCTGTCCACTCCGAGTGGAAAGATAGAGCTCTTCTCGGAGACAGTTGCCGGGTTTGGCTATGAGGACACACCGGGGCATCCGGCTTGGGTGGAGCCCTATGAATGGCTTGGATCACCTTTGACCGAGACCTACCCGCTGCACCTGATCTCAAACCAGCCGAAGACCCGTCTGCACAGTCAGCTCGACAGTGGTGCGATCAGCCGGGGCTCGAAGATCCAGGATCGCGAGCCGATGAGCATGAACCCGTCCGATGCTGCCGCACGCGGGATCGAAAATGGAGATGTCGTCCGGCTCTATAATGACCGTGGAGCATGCCTCGCCGGGGTGATCATCTCCGACGCGGTACGGCCGGGCGTGGTGCAACTCTCGACCGGTGCCTGGTACGACCCGGAGGAGCCGGGCGTGATCGGCTCGCTTTGCAAACACGGCAATCCGAACGTGCTGACCCGCGATATTGGAACCTCCCGTATCGGGCAGGGACCAAGCGCGCAGTCAGTGCTGATTGAAGTCGAAAAGTATAAAGGCACGCCGCCGCCGGTGACCTCGTTCGTGCCGCCGCAGATTCTGGAAAAAGCTTAAAAGAAAAACTGTTCCGTGCCTCTGTTAATCCGGCCTTTTGTGAGAATTGGAAGACAATGCTGGTCGGTAAAATGACCCGGAAAAACCTACTCGCCTGCCTGCCAGCGGGTGGTGTGGCGATCGAGATAGGTGTCGCCGAAGGTGTGTTTTCTTCCAATATTCTCGAGATGGCCAAACCGTCCAACCTCCATTTGGTGGATCCCTGGATCCACCAAAGCCGGCCGGACTACCAGCTGGATGCCAATAATGTTGACGATGAGGCGAATGAGGAGCGTTACCAGGCGGTCCTGAAGAAATTCAGAGCCGAAATCGAAAGCGACGTGGTCCATGTCCACCGCGGCTTCTCAAAGGATGTATTACCGGAATTCGATGATCATGCTTTCGACTGGGCCTACGTGGATGCCATGCATACGCGTGACGCGGTGCGCGAAGATCTTCAACTCGTCTGGCCGAAGGTAAAGCCTGATGGGTTGATACTCGGACATGACTTTTCCAATAGCCAGGAAGCACGGGCGCGTGGTTTCGGTGTTGTTGATGGTGTGCAAGACTTCATCCGGGAAACAGGGGCGCATCTTGTCGCCATGACGATGATTTCTGAGTTTTTTCCCTCCTATGTCCTGGCCAAATCATTTCACCCAAGGCTCAGGACGTTTGCGGAGCAGTTCGTGCTGCGATCGGAGGCGACGGTTGAAATCCGGTCGAATTCTCCCGATTACCAGCACAAGATGGTCAAGATAGACGGCAAAATTATAGCCTATCCTTCTTTCTAGCGTCTTCCGGACGGGAGAGTGAAATGGTCCACGCAGCCCCTGCACCACGCACCAAAACGGAAGAATTCTATCCTGGGTTCCGGTTTCCGGAGCACCCGGTGATCCGTACGCGGGACTATCAGGACAGCCGGTTGCGGGCCTGCGGTGTCGATCCCGCTCTCTATGGAGATCAGGCGGCGGCCGGTTTGTTCGGGCAGGATTGCTTCAAGGCGATGCGGGCGGCTGGCCATCAGGTCGACGGGTTGGTCCAGACCGAGCAACGCTTCCGGCAGCTGGAGCCGATTGCCGTTGGGGAGACTGTTACCCAGCGCGGCTGGATCGAGGCCTATGAAGAGGTGCCGCGCGGGCACAGGTTGCATAGAAGCTTTGAATTCGTGTTGAAAGACGGCACCGTCGCTCTCACAGCTGATGTTATTGGCTTGGTGCCCGACAAGGACAAATGGGCGGCAGCGACCAAGAAAGCGCCTCAGTCAGCTCCATCCGATCCTCGTGACGGGTTTGAGCTGGTTTCGGAAAAAACCATGACACCGGAAGATGTTACGCTGTTTTCCTCAGACGTTGGGAACCTGATCCATTTCGAGCCTGACTTCGCAGCCAACCTCGGCTATCGCGCGCCGCTCGCGCAGGGCCTGCAGACCATGGTCTGGATGATGGGGAAGCTTACAGAGGACGGCCCTCCGGCGTCGTTCGAACTGGCTGCGAGCTTCCGCCGTCCGGTTTTCTGGGATGATGGCGCGAGCCTGTGGCTGAATCGGGCCAAGACCGGTTTTATCGACAGTATGCGTGCGTTGAATACCGGCGGGAAGGTGACCGCGGAGCTTACCGTCTCTTCGCTTTCCTACGCCTGATCCGATGAGCGGAAAATCCGTCCGGAACCTCCTCTTCGTGATGTGCGACCAGTTGCGATGGGATTATCTGTCCTGCGCAGGCCACCCACATCTTCATACTCCGCATATCGACGCGCTGGCAGCGCGTGGTGTCCGCTTCGACCGGGCTTTCTGTCAATCGCCGATCTGCGGGCCGTCGCGAATGTCCTTCTATACCGGCCGGTACATGTTCAGCCATGGCGCGGGCTGGAATAACTACCCGCTGCGTGTTGATGAATGGACCCTCGGCGATTATCTCCGGCCGCTCGGCCTCAGGGTTGCGCTGGCGGGCAAGACCCATATGAAGGAAGATCGCGCGGGTATGGCGCGGCTTGGCATGGACCCGGTTTCAGAACACGGCGTGCTGGTCTCTGAATGCGGCTTCGAGCCGTTCGAGCGGGATGACGGTCTGCATCCTGACCGGAGCGCCGACCCGGATCTGCCCTACAATCATTACCTCCGCCAGAAGGGCTATTCCGGCGCGAACCCCTGGTCCAGTCATGCGAATTCGGTGCGCGGCGAAGCGGGAGAGACCCTGGACGGCTGGTATTGGGGACATTCGAACGGCGCTGCGGAGATCCGTGAGGAGGACAGCGAGACGCCCTACATGACCGATAGGGCTATCGACTTCATCTCCGGAATGGGCGACCGGCCCTGGTGCCTGCATCTCTCCTACATCAAACCGCACTGGCCCTATATCGTTCCCGAGCCCTATGCATCGCTCTACGGGCCGGATCAGATGCTGGATGTGCACCGGGATGCTGGCGAAGAGGTGGATCCGCATCCGGTCTACGCGGCGTTCATGCGGCACAAGGACAGCCGCCTGTTCCGGCGCCCTGAGGCACGGAGAACCATCGTTCCCGCCTATATGGGGCTGATCAAGCAGATCGACGATCATTTCGGCCGCCTGATGGCTGAACTGGAGCGTCTCGGCCGGCTTGACGACACCATGATCGTTTTTACCTCCGACCATGGCGATTATCTCGGTGACCACTGGCTCGGCGAGAAAGACCTGTTTCACGAGGCGTCCGTGCGTATCCCGATGATCGTCTGCGATCCGCGTCCGGCGGCGGACGCAACCCGGGGCACGGTGTCGCGCGAGTTGGTCGAGGCCATCGATCTGGTGCCGACCTTCATCGAGGCTGTCGGGGGAGAGGCGCCCTATCATCGGCTGGAAGGCCGTTCCCTGATGCCGCTGCTTGAGGGCCAAAAGGTCGACTGGCGATCCTTTGCGGTTTCCGAGAGCGACTATTCAGGCCGGGATGCCCGTGCGGACCTCGGGCTCGACCCGATGGACGCCCGCTGTTTCATGCTGCGGACCGAGCGCTGGAAATATGTTTTCCACGAGAAGTATCGACCGCAACTCTTTGATCTGAAATCAGATCCGGACGAGTTCGCGGATCTGGGCACTGATCCGGAGCACGCCGCAATCCGTGCCGAGCTGCACGAAAAACTATTTACCTGGTTCCGCAACCGCAGGCTTCGCATCACCATTTCCGACGATGAGATCATCGCCAGAACAGGTGGTGCGGACCGGCAGGGGATTCTGATCGGCTATTGGCGGCCGGACGATCCCTGAATTGAAATCGGGAGGCGGCGTGGTGCCCTCAAGCACACCCAGACAATGCTTGAGGTTGGTCGCTGAAAACTCTGTCTTTCCGCTCTTCTAACCGGCGAACTGGACGAAGCTGGAGGAATAGAAACGGGAGAGGCCGCCGGGATTCAGCTTGTCCGGCAATGCAGTGGACTGCGCAGTTGCCGTGCGGCCGAACATTTCGTCCTCGATTTGACCCGCGTTGGGACCGCCGCTGCCCGCCTCGTATTTTGTGACCGAGAGAGCCCCGCCATATTTGCTCTTCATGGCATCCAGAACAGCGCGGGAGACAAATTCCTCAAGCTGATCTCCGGACAGCCCGTAGCTCTGCCCCTGATGATAAGCCTGCACGGAAAACTGCCCATCTGCGTTAGAGGCAAAGGTGCTGCCGGCGCCATGAACATCCATGGCAACGACCTTGCCGTTCACCCGATAGACCGTTTCCACCTCTTGCGCCCTCTGACGGGCGATCTGCGCCTCTCGTTCCTCGGCGGACTGGCCTTTCATTCTTTCCAGATTTTGTCTGAAAATCTCCGCCCATTTATCCGCAGCCTCACCATCGGGTTTGACGAATTTGGCTTTTGAGAGATCGATGGCGATGGTTTGGTCGAGGGGAATTGAAAAGGGATTGTCACTCATTGCTTGGCTCCCGAATGTGACGTGTAAAATCGGACGCTAAAGCCATGCATAAATTGTGCCGTTGGCGGGGGGCTCTTACGTCAGAGCGTTTCACCACGCAGCATTGAGACGGCGTCCTCAAAACGGGGCCGCCAGCCAAGCTCGCGGCGGATTTTTGTGCCGCTCATACGCTGCTTGAGCGCGGGACCGGCCGCCCAATCTCCGTGGCGTTCAATGGCTTCTTCCAGTGGCAGGATCCTGTGCGGGATTGCGGATTTTGACCGGGCCGCGATGGCGTCGGCAAGAGATCCGGTCGAAACGCCGTCCTCGGCGGCAACGCAGTAGCTTTGACCGGCAGGTGCCGCTTCCATGGCAAGGCGATATGCCGAGGCGAGGTCCGCTCTATGTACCAGCGGCCAGATGGCATCCGGTGTTCCCCATATCTCGATCGGCTGTCCGTTCCAGGCGGCTTCGATATAGCGGCTGAGGACGCCGCCATGCTGATCGTAGACCATGGCCGGATGGATCAGGATGGGAGCGATGCCGTCTGCCTGACAGAGCCATTGCCAGTTTTCGACCATCCAGGCGAAGCTCGGCAGCGGGTCAAACGGTGTCATCTCATCCGCGATCCGCTCGCCGGTTTCACCATAAAGCCAGCAGCCGCCGGTATAGAGGACGCGCAGAGGGATTTTGCGCTCGGCAGTATTTTCCGCGATCGCGTCGAGGAGTTTTTTGTCGATTGCCCCCATGTCGGTATCGAACGCTGCCGCTGCCTGAATGAGCGCATCAAAACCGGCTAGGGCGGGCGCCCATTCTTCCGGCCTGGTCATGTCGCCGAATAAGGGAGTGGCGCCGTTTTCGGCCAAAACAGTTGCGGCTTTTTCGGAGCGGGCGAGGGCGGTGACGCTATGGCCGTGAGCAATCAGATCTTCGAGGATTGCTGAACCGATTGAACCGGTGCCGCCGAGCAAGAGGACGTGCATGAGAAACGTTCCGGGCTGAGTGCGATATGATGCAGAGATTACAGCCGGAGCATTAAATAATTAACAAGAAAAATCTTGAAATAAAATGCGCCGGACAAGGTCATCCCGCCCGGCGCATTCAGATCAGTCGTTCGTCAGCACCACGCGGCCGACGATCTTGCCGGCGCGGAGTTCATCCAGGCTCCTCTGAACCTGGTCCATCGGGCGGTTCTCGATCGGTACCTGCTTTACCTTGCCTGCCTTGACCAGCTCCATGAGCTCCTTCAGCTCCTTGAGGCTGCCGACATAGGAGCCGATGACTGCGGCAGCGCGCAGCGGAAGGGTGGGCAGCGGGATGGTGAAATCGCCGCCATAAAGGCCGACAATGACGTAGCGGCCGCCCTTGACGAGCGATCCGTAGCCGAGCTTGGCGGTCGGATTGGCCCCGACCGTATCGACAACGGCGCGCGGCCCGCCGCCAGTGGCCTCCGCCAGAGCCTTGGCCGCATCATCCCCGGAAATATTCAGGGTCGCCGTCGCGCCCATATCCTTCGCCGCGGCCAGCTTCTTGTCATCGATGTCACAGGAGAGGATCTGCTTGAATCCCATGGCGCGGGCGATGCCGACAGCGGCAAGGCCAAGTCCGCCGGCGCCCATGATCACCAGCCACTCGTCGTCGAGCACGGGCTGCGCTTTGCGGAGTGCGCTGTAAACCGTGACGCCGGAACAGGCAAACGGCGTTGCCTCGGAGGGATCGACATCGCCGATATCGACCAGGAACATCGCGTGCGGGACCAGGATATATTCCTGATAACCGCCGTCCCGGTAGACACCGAGGGTGCGCGGCTTGGCGCAATGGTTTTCCTGTCCGGATTTGCAGATCGAGCATTCGCCGCAACCGATCCAGGGATGGATCAGTTTGGTCTCACCGGTCGGGACGGAGCCCGCATCCGGGCCACCCTTGACCACCTCGCCGAGGATCTCGTGCCCGAGCACGTGAGGCAGGGGCACGCCGCGGTCGCCCATGTTGAGACGCCCGGCCGAGCCGAGATCGAAATACCCGTCACCGATATGCAGGTCCGAGTGGCAAACGCCGCACCGCGTCACTTTCACCAGGACTTCGGTACCCGTCGGTTCCGGAATTTCTTGCTGGATCATTTCCAGCGGCTTCCCGAAATCGGTGACTTTCCAACTACGCATTTGCATGGACCTGTTTCCTCCTGTTAATCGCTATTGCGAAATTCAATTTCGTTTTCGTAACTCTAGGCGGTCTTATGTGCCGCCAACAAGGTGCGAGACTGGCATTGTCTTGAAAAACATTCTCGCGGAATCCGAACGGGTTGCCGCGAACAGATCGGTGACAATTCGGCATGAGACCGAAATCGACCGGATCGGGGGAAGGGAAGAAAATGGGCGCTAGAACCGTTTTGGTTACAGGCGCAAGCCGCGGCATCGGACGTTCCGTCGCCGCGTATCTTGCAGAGCGTGGATATAACGTTGTTGGTCTGGCGCGAACGGCCCCGACGGGCAGCTTCGACGGGACGTTCAGAACGGCGGATCTGAGCGACGCGGATGCGACGCGCGAGACACTGGCCGCGATCACCGATGAGTTCGACATCGATGTCCTTGTGAACAATGCAGGCATTGCGCCGCTGGGCACTGTCGAAGAGGTGACACCGGAAATTCTGCAGCAGCTGATGTCGGTCAATGTCCGGGCGCCGTACCAGTGCATGCAGGCGGTTTTGCCCGGCATGCGGCAGCGCGGGTTCGGACGGGTGATCAATATCGGCTCACGGGCAGCTCTCGGCAAACACGGGCGTAGTGCCTATGCGGTGACGAAGGGCGGTATCGCAGCCGCCACCCGGACCTGGGCCATCGAGGCCGGGCCGGACGGGATTACTGTGAATTGCGTCGCGCCTGGTCCCATCGCCACCGAGATGTTCGAGGATGGCAATCCCGTTGGCTCGGACAGCCGGAATGCCATCGAGGCGGCGATCCCCGTCGGCCGGATCGGCCAGCCGGAGGATGTCGCCTCCGCCGTTGCCTTCTTTGCCGGCGAGGATGCCGGATTCTGCACCGGTCAGGTGCTCTATGTCTGTGGCGGCCTGACCGTCGGAGCTGCACCGCTATGAACGATCTGAGTGATATCCGGAAACGCAATCTGGCGCGGCTCGTCGCGCCGAAATCCATTGCTGTCATCGGTGCATCGGACGATCCGATGCGGATCGGTGGCCGCCCGATCGATTATTCCCTGCGTCACGGCTATAAGGGCGCGATCTACCCGGTGAACCCGAAGCGGGACACCGTGCAAGGCCTGAAGGCCTATCCGACAATCAGCGACGTGCCGGAAGCCGTCGATGCGGCCATTGTCGCCCTCCCGGCGCCGATGGTGGCGGAAACGATTGAAGCCTGCGCGGCCAAAGGCGTCGGGGCCTGCATCGTATTCAGCTCCGGCTTTTCCGAGCTTGGATCGGAAGGCGAGGCCATGCAGGCGCAGCTGACGGAAATCGCCAGGCGCACCGGCATCCGTGTGCTTGGCCCTAACTGCCTTGGCGCTTTCAATGCATCGAGCGGCTGGACCGGCACCTTCTCCTCCTCGCCGCAGGTCGATCCGCCGGAGCCAGGTCCTATCGCCATTGCCAGCCAGAGTGGCGCGTATGGCGGCCATATCTATAATCTTGCCCGCAAGCGCGGCCTTAAGGTCGGGCGCTGGATCACCACTGGCAACGAAAGCGATATCGAGCTTTCCGAATGCATCTCCTATTTGCTCGACGATCCCGAGGTGAAGGTGGTGATGTCCTATGCCGAGGGCATTCGCGACGGGGAAGGCCTCCGGGCCGCTTTCGAGAAAGCGCGTGATCTGCGTAAGCCGATCGTCATGGTCAAGGTCGGGCGCAGCGATATCGGCGCGGCAGCCGCCGCCTCGCACACGGCGGCTCTCGCCGGAACCGATGCGGTCATCGACGGTATGTTCAAGCAATATGGCGTCTATCGCGCGGACGATGCGAACGAGATGCTCGAGGTCGCCTATGGCTGTCAGCAGGGGCATTTTCCGGATGGCAACAAGATCGGCTTCATTACGATTTCCGGCGGCCTTGGCGTGCAGATGGCGGACAGCGCCTCGGCGCTTGGCCTCGACGTCTCGGAATTCTCCGAGGCTGGTCAGAAGAAGATGTTGGAGCTTCTGCCCTTTGCTGCGCCGCGTAACCCTGTCGATGTGACGGGGCAGGTCTTCAACCAGCGTGACGCAATCGCCGCCTGCCTGAAGATCATGATGGAAGAGGGCGACTATGACGTCGTCATTTCGTTCTTCACCGCTGTCGCGGCCCGCCCCGAGATTGCCCAGGATATTATCGATACCCTGAAGCCGCTCCGGGAGAGCCGTCCGGACAAGCATCTGTTCTTCTCGATCCTGGCGAGCGCGGAAAATAGCCGGTTCTACGAGAGCAACGGGTACCCGATGTTCGACGATCCGGTTCCGGCGATCACGGCGGCGAACGGTCTGATGTATTTCGGCAGGGCCTTCGCGGCGAAAAACTCTGCATTGCCTGAGCTTCCGTCTGGTGCGGAAGCTGTGCCGGACCATCCGACGGCGGAACATGAGGCGAAACGCATTCTTGCCTCCGCCGGCATTCCCGTGGTGCGGGAGGTGCTGGTGACCTCGGCGGATGCGGCGGTCAAGGAAGCGAAGACGTTCGGCGGCAAGGTCGTGCTGAAGATTGCCTCGCCGGATATTGCCCACAAGACCGAGATCGGCGGCGTGCTGGTCGGGCTTGAGGGAGCGGACGCCGTACGGGATGGTTTCACCACCCTGATGGCACGGGCGGCGGAAAAGCGCCCGGATGCCGCGATTGATGGCGTGATTGTCTGCGAGATGGTTTCCGGCGGGGTGGAGACGGTTGTCGGCGTGCAGCTCGATCCGGTGCTCGGCCCGGCGGTCATGTTCGGGCTCGGCGGAATTCTGGTCGAGGTACTGAAGGATGTCAGCTTCCGGCTGGCGCCGTTCTCGGTCGAGGAAGCGCACCGGATGATCCGCGAGATCAAGGGTTACAAGGTGCTGGAAGGCGTGCGCGGTGCTCTGCCTGCCGATATAGATGCACTGGCCCAGGCTCTGTCGAGGCTCTCCGTCTTTGCCGCCGCGAATGCGGACAAGCTGGACAGCATCGATATCAATCCGTTTATCGTGCTTCCGGAGGGGCAGGGCGCCGTTGCCGTCGATGCGCTGATCGTTCCCTCGGCACGCAGGAAGGATTGAGCGCGATGAGGCCGCAAAGCGTCCGTACCCGGATCACCGATCTCTTTGGTATTCGTCACCCGATCCTCTGTGGTGGCCTGATGTGGCTCGCCGACGCCAATTACGTGGCCGCCGCGGCCAATGCTGGTTCTATCGGGTTCATGACAGCGAAGACCTTTCCAGACCCAGGCCGCTGGAAGGAGGAGCTGGAAAAAGCGAACGCGCTTTCGAACGGCAACCCCATCGGCGTCAATCTCTACATCTCCCAGCGGCCGGAAGAGAACGAGATGCTGACGGGGCATGCCGATCTTGCCCTGCAGGCCGGTGTGCGCCGGTTTGAAACAGCGGCAATGCCGCCTGCGGATTTGGTGAAGCAACTGAAGGATGCCGGTGCTGTTGTGATCCACAAGGTCGCCTCGGTCCGGCACGCGGTCTCTGCCGCAACCAAGCTCGATATCGATGCCGTATCGGTTGTCGGCATGGAATGTGGCGGCCATCCGGGGCTGAACATGATCGGGAACATGGTGCAGGGCGTGCTTGCCGCGCTCCGTGTCGATATCCCCGTTGTGATCGGCGGCGGCATCGGTCATGGCAGGCAAGTGGCCGGTGCGCTTTCTTTCGGAGCGGAAGGCGTGATTCTTGGTACCCGGCTGCTGGTTGCATCCGAAATCTGGAGCCATGATGCCGTCAAGAAGCGGGTGATCGAGGCGGATGAAACCGGCTCCCGTCTGGTTCTGGCCTCCATGCGGAACACCTACCGCGTGATGGATAATCAGACAGCCCGCACGGTAGCGGAGCTAGAAGCCTCCGGTGCCAACGATTACGAGAGCTACCGCGAGCATGTGCGCGGCACCTTGCAGCGGGAAGCTTATGAGGAGGGCGATCCGGAGAAGGGGCTGCTTTCCATGGGCCAATCGGCTGTCTTCGCGGACCGGATAGAGCCTCTGGGCGATATTATCGACCGGATGGTTGACGAGATGGATGAGGCTCTGGACCGGTTGAACAGTTTGCGCGTCAGTCATGTGGTGGCGGCGGAGTAAGGCCACTGTACTTTCTGACCCATGCAGACGTGGTGATTGATCCTGCTGTTCCGATCACGGAATGGGGACTGTCCGAGCGCGGACGGGCGCGTATCCGGGCTGGTCTCACTCAGCCATGGCTCGGGAACATCACGTCTATCTGGTCAAGCGATGAACGCAAAGCCATCGAGACCGCGGCAATCGTCGCCGGTGCGGTCGGGCTGATCCCTGTTGCCCGGGAAGATCTCGGGGAGAACGACCGGTCTGCGACCGGTTACCTGCCGTTTGATGAGTTTGACCGCGCTGTGGACCAGTTCTTCGCCGAACCGGAGCAGTCTGTCCGGGGATGGGCGACTGCTGCCGCTGAGCAGCAGAGGATTGTCAGGTGCTTTGAGGATATCCGGAAAGCCGAGCCGGATGGTATGCCGTTGATTGTTTCACACGGGGCGGTCGGGGCTTTGTTGCTGGCGTATCTGAGCCAGTGCCCGGTTTCACGTATTTTCGATCAGCCGGGCAATGGCGGCGGCAACTGGTTTCATGCAGACGAGAGAAGGCCTGCTTGGCGGCCATTCGATGGCTGTGTGCGTTAATAGCTGCTGAGAAAATAGACGGCAGTCAGGAATTTGTCACAGGTCCTGCCGTCTTTGCTGAGCGGAAGGAGCAACCGCTCGGCCTCGCGGAAATCCTGCGTCCCCGTGTGTTTGAAAAAGGGGCCGCAGATCTGGTGCGGCATCATCGTTTCGGCGACGTGCTTATACTCGGATAAAATCTGCTGGCCGCGGCCGTAAAAATTCACTTCGGACGCGGTCTTCCCGGAATTGTCCTTGCCATACTGGTCCACGATCCAGGTACCGACCACGCGGAACCGGGCGTCGGCGCCTTCATCGAGATAGTCGGAAAGCATGATGTGCGGGAGCCAGGGGACGAGCTCGGGTACGTCGAAGTCGGCTCGTGCCGGAGCGATCCGGTCGCCGCGCCTCTCCTGCCAGAGCTGGTAGAGAGATCGAAGCTCGGGGGTGATCAGGTCATCCGCACAGTTTACCCGAGTGCAGACCCTTTCTGATGACGACAGGTCTGCAACACTGTTGCATTGATCGTGAAACACTCGTTCATCCTCTGACGAAGCACGCTTAATTGGGGCCAGCAAAGCGTGTTCATCAACGCTGCCGATACGGGAGCCGCCGCATATTCTTGTGCGTTGCTACCCGCTCGCTGTTTACGTGGAAGTTCTCTTGGAGATCTCCCCCAGCGATGGCGGCGCATATTGGTCAGATTCCGTGACTGGTCAACCTTCGCATGTGCGAAATATCCGATTTCATGGCTGCCATGCGTAATCGGGATGGTCCTGGCGAGAGGGGCTGAAAATATTAATGCGCGGAATACGGAGGAAGCGTGCCTATCAGGTCTTTGCGTCGAGATAATACAGTCCCGAAATTACCTTGTCACAAGTATGGCCATTCGCACTCAGAGGCAACATGAGCCTTTCGGCGGAAGAGAATTCCTTGGCTCCGTTGATGTCGTAAAAAGGCCTGATAATTCTATGAGGTTTCATGGTTTTTGCCGGCGTCAAAAACTCTTTCCGGACTTCTCTGGAGTGATCGGTTTCACCGATTTCCATGATTGTTTTTCCCGTGTCGTCCGCACCGAACCGCTCAACGATCCAGGTGCCGATAACGCGGTATCGAATGTCGGCGTAATCTCCAATGACATCAACAAGTTGTATATTCGGAAGCCATCTTTTGAGCTCCAGGACGTCAATATCTTTTCTCGCAGGTGCGAGATGGTCGCCGGCTTTCATGTGCCAGAATTGGTAAAGCGCGCGCAGTTCGGGATGGTACAAATCATCTGCCTGCGTAACAGGTTCCAGTGTTCGGGGTTCCTGAAGAGAAACAGAATGCAGGCTCGATTGACCATCGCTCATAGCAAGCGACTCCCGAATAACAATTGAACGTGGTTCGATCACCACGCCTGAATACAATGGTATTATTAACTCTATTGGAGCGCTTGATCCAGATCGGCGATGATGTCGTCTGCGGTTTCCAGGCCAACAGAGATGCGCATGACGTCGTCTCCGGCACCGGCTGCCGTGCGTTGTTCTTCCGTCAGCTGCCTGTGCGTTGTTGAGGCGGGGTGCAGGATCAGGGAGCGGGTGTCGCCGATATTGGCAAGATGGCTGAGCAGTTCGACCCGCTCGACGATGCGGGTACCGGTTTCGTAGCCGCCTTTCACGCCGAACGTGAAGACGGAGCCGGCGCCGCCGGGCAGGTATTTTTTTGCGAGATCATAGTAGGGGCTGCTCTCCAGCCCTGCATAGGAAACCCAGGACACGGCGGGATGCTGGTCCAGATAGGCCGCGACCTTGGCCGCGTTGGCGACGTGTCTCTCCATCCGTAGCGGCAGGGTCTCGATACCGGTGATGGTCAGATAAGCATTCATCGGCGCCATGGTCGGCCCGAGATCGCGCAGCCCGACAGCATGGCCGTAGGTGGTGAAGGCCAGGTCGCCGAAGCTCTCCCAGAAGGGGATGCCATGATAGGCGGGTTCCGGCTCGACGAGAGAGGGGAATTTGTCGTTCTGCCCCCAGTCGAATTTTCCGGAATCGACAACCGCTCCTCCCATGGCATTGCCGTGGCCGGAGAGGAACTTGGTGGTCGAATGCACGATCAGATCGGCGCCATGCTCGAACGGCCGGCAGAGATAGGGCGTTGCCATCGTGTTGTCGATGATCAGCGGCACGCCCGCACCATGTGCGATTTCGGCAAGAGCGGATATATCACTGATGACACCGCCCGGGTTGGCGAGGGATTCCGCGAAGAGCGCCTTGCAGGCCGGGTTGGCGGCAGCAGCCCGTACCGCGTCCATATCGTCCATGTCGACGAATGCGCAGTCCCAGCCGAACTTCTTGAAGGTCTTGCCGAATTGAGTGATAGAGCCGCCATAAAGCCGGGTCGAGGCGACGATCAGGTCCCCCGGCTGCATCAACGGAAACAAGGCGAGCATCTGTGCCGAATGACCTGATGCGGTGCAGGTCGTGCCCCGGCCGCCTTCCAGGCTCGCAATCCGTTCTTCCAGCACTGCCGTGGTCGGGTTTGACAGGCGGCCATAGATATTGCCGAAGGTCTGCAGGTTGAACAGCGAGGCGGCGTGATCCGCATCCTCGAAGACATAGGCCGTGGTCTGGTAGATAGGGGTGGCTCGGGCGCCCGTGGTCGGGTCCGGCGCGGCACCGGCATGAATGGCGCGGGTCTCGAACCCGGCACCGCCCTTCGGCTGTTTGTCCTCACCGGTATCCTGTTTTGTGTCTCCGGCTCTGCCAACCGCACGGCGTTTTGACGAAATCACCTTGCTGTTGAAGCCATGCCAGGAAAGCTCGCCATAAAGCCGGGAGAACTCAATCTTCGGGCAGCGGTTCATCACCACCTTCAGACCAGCTTTCTCCGCTTTCTCCGCACCTTCGTCATGCCGCACACCGAGCTGCATCCAGACCACATCGGCGCCGATTTCGACGGCTTCCTCCGCGATCGGGCCGGCGGCCTCTGAATTACGGAAAATATCAACCATATCAATCTTGAACGGGATGTCCTTCAGGGAGGCATAGACCAGCTCACCCAGGATTTCCTGACCGGCGAGGCCGGGATTGACCGGAACAATCCGATAGCCTTTTCCCTGCAGGTATTTCGCCATGAAATAGCTCGGCCGGGTCCATTTATTGCTGGCTCCGACAACGGCAATGGTGTGGACGGAGGAGAGAATCTCCTTGATGTAGCTGTCCGGATAATTCTCGTGGTTGATCCTGTGCGGTGCCTCATTCTCGGCCATGATTATTCTCCCTTCCATTCGGGCGCGCGCTTTTCGATGAAGGCGTCGATCCCTTCCGCTGCATCGCGGGCCTGCATGTTGTCGACCATCACCTGGCTGGTATAGGCGTAGGCGTCTGCGAGCGGCATTTCGAGCTGCCGGTAAAAGGCTTTCTTGCCGGTCTTCAGGACCAGCGGAGATTTCGAGGCGATCTTGCCCGCCATCTCCTGCGCCGCGTCTTCGAGCCCGGTCTCCGGAACGGCACGATTGATCAGGCCATGCGCGACAGCGGTTTCTGCATCGATCATTTCGCCAGTCAGCAGCATTTCCATAACCTGTTTGCGCGGGATGGCGCGGGAGACGGCGACCATCGGGGTCGAGCAGAACAGGCCTATATTGACGCCGGGCGTGCCGAACCGTGTGCTGTCCGCCGCGATGGCGAGATCTGCCGTGGCGACAAGCTGACATCCGGCAGCGGTAGCAATGCCGTGCACCTTGGCAATGACCGGCTGGGGGAGGTCAGTCACGGTCAGCATCAGTTGAGAGCAGGCGGCGAACACCGTCTGATGGAAGGCTTCGTCCGTGCGTGAACGCATCTCACGCAGATCGTGCCCGGCACAAAATCCCTTGCCGGCGCCTTCGATCACCACGGCTTTCACCGTCTGGTCTGTCGCGATTTTCTCCAGCTCGGACTGGAGAGCCGCCATCAGGCCAAGCGAGAGCGCATTGTAGGCTCTCGGCCTGTTCAGGGTGATACGTGCGATCCCGTCACGGTCCTCGCGCAGGACAAGCCCGGCCTCTAGTTCTTCCGCGACAGACATGCATTTCTCCCGATTGGCTATTCCGCCTTGCAACGACCTGAACACTAGCGCCGGAAGGTGCAGAGGAACAGACGTGACCATCAAAGCAAAGCCAATATGAGCGACGATTTGGTCAGGTGACTTTTAACCAGGTCATCATGCCTGCCGCCGCATGCTCGACCATATGGCAATGCAGTAACCAGTCGCCGGGATTGTCGGCAACGAAGGCTATCTCCGAAATCTCGCCAGGCTGCATCAGAAGCGTGTCCCGCAATGGCCCCATCTGCTCTTCCAGGAGCATTTGCCGGAAATGATGACCGTGCAGATGCATGCCATGAGGCCAGCGGGACCGGTTATTCATACGAATGCGCACGGTCTGTCCGGCTCGAACTGAAAGCAGAGGCTTGTCCGTCATATCCGCCTGCCCATTGAAGGCCCAGGCCTTGCCCCGGCTGATCAGGGTACGGATATCGGTATCCTTCCCGTTCATCATCGCGCCGCGCATCCGGCCCATGGCGCCACCCTCCATTATGAGGTCGACAGGGCGTGTCTCCGCGAGGGGGCCGATTTCGGTGAGAGGATTGGCCGGCAATGGCGCGGGGCGATCAGCCCGACGCTCTGCCATGGCCTGACCGACACGGAATACGGCAACGGCATAGCTCCCACCCCGCTCGTGAGAGAGGAGGGAGGCTTCCATACCTGAGTTCGCCGTAACATCGACAATGAGATCGGCACGTTGTGCCGGAGCAAGTAGAAGTTTTTCTGCCGGCACAGGCATTGAAAGTGGCTGTCCGTCCAGTGCAACAACCCAGCCGGAAAGCCCTTTCAGACTGAGGTTGTAGATCCGCGCATTCGATGCATTGACGAGGCGCAGACGCAGCCGGTCATTCTGCCGCGCGTCGGATGTCCAGTAGCCGTCGCCATTGACCGTGATCCAGTTACCGATGCGCCCGCCATGGGACCAGTCGTGCATGGCACCGAAATCCTCGGCTATCTGCGCCGTTTCAGTCAGCCGCCAGTCATCGATCATCAGAACCTCGTCCCGGTCCACGTCAGGCGCGCTGGTTTCTTCAACGATCAGGGCGCCATACAGACCGCGCGCGAGTTGTTCCCAGGTCCGGTTGTGCGGATGATACCAGTAGGTGCCTGCGTCCGGCGGCGTGAAACCGTAATCGAAAGTCTTGCCCGGCGGGACGGCGGCCTGGGTCAATCCAGGGACCCCGTCCATGGCATTGTCGATCCTGATGCCATGCCAGTGGATCGTGGACTCCTGCGGCAGATTGTTAAGGAAAACACGGTCGATGCGTTCGCCCTGCCGGACACGGATTGTTGGGCCGGGGACACCGCCCTCATATCCCCAGACCGGAGTCGGCTTGTACTCGTCCGGCGCCAGGCGCGCTGTTCCTGGCCGTGCCTCGAGGCGTATCTTCGGTGCGGGTGCCGCAAGTCCCGATTGTGCAGGGAGCGCCCCGGCGATGCCTGTAGCGCCCAGAGCCGTGAGTACATTCCGTCTGGTAAGTTTCCGCACCTGTTCCGCCCCATCAGGTTTTTACGTTCGCCAGCACCGCCCGGCATTTATGATATGGGGGCTACCGGACGCCGAGGAAATGCAAGAGCACTCCGATGGTGCCAAAAGATAGAAACGTGGAGATCAGCATTGATGTCGCGGCGGCGGGGGCGCCCGCATCGTAGCGATCCGCGAACAGATAGACATTCACCCCAACGGGCAGGGCGGCCATGATCACGGCGATATCGCGCCACAGCGGGGCGATATCGAAGATATGGGTCGCTATCACGTAGGTAATGGCGGGGAAGGCAACGAGCTTCAGGGCGCTGCCGGCAAGAGCCTCCCAGATTGCTCCGGATATCCGGTACTGGGCGAGGGATGCGCCCATGGCGAAAACCGCACAGGGCAAGGCCGCACGGCCAAGAAATTCCGTGATATCGACTACGGGCTGAGGCAGCGGCAGGTCGAAACCGTTCCAGGCCAGACCCGCAAAAAGCCCGATCAGAATCGGGTTGGTGACGAGGCTCTTGATGATGGCCCACGGAATATTGAGCAAGGCGCCTTTCTGGCCGCGTCCGCCCTCCACCAGAATCGTGACGACACCGAACCACTGCCAGGAATGGAACGCGATGATCAGAAAGACCGGCAGCGTTCCGGCGTCTCCGAAGGTGGTCAAAATCAGCGGAATGCCAAGCAAAACCGTATTGCCGAAGGCGCCAGTCATCCCTGCCAACGAAGCATGAGCGAAGTCCCGGCGGAAACACCACAATGACACGAGCATACCGAGTATCCAGACGATATATCCGCCACCGAAGAAGGAGATCAGGAACTCCCATTCAATCGGATCCGGCAGTGTCTGGCGCGACATGGTGTGAAACAGCATTGGTGGAATGGCGAAGTTGAAGACGAACTTGGAAAGGCCGTCGACGGCATCCGCCGGAAACAGTCTGAAACGGGCAGCGAAGTAAGCGATGAAGACGGTACCGAAGACCGGCAGGATGATGTCGATCAGGATTTCCATGGAAAGTCCGGTTTGGGAAAACGCGCAGGTGAGACGGTCGATGACCATACCCTCGATAGCGGAAAAAGCTTTTACATGACAGTCAAGACAGCCATGACCGGCGCGGCACCCCATCCGTTTCTGGAGGGGCCGATCGCCAGCCGGATCGCGCGTCTGGCGGCTCCGGGACTGCTTGGGGGCCTGATGCAATCCATACTTTATGTGGCCGATGGCTGGTTCGTCGGCGGGCTGGGCCCGCTGGCGCTCGCCGGTGTCGCACTGGTGTTTCCGCTTTTCGCGCTTTCGGTGATGTTTTCCGCAGGGGCCATGGGCGGTGCCGTGGTCGCAGCGACGGCGCGGGCGCTTGGTGCAAAGGATCACGAGGCGGCAGGCGCCCTGGTCCGGACGGCATTGATACTTGCTGCCTTTGGGGGGGCATTCAGCGCCCTGATCATCTGGCTCTTCGGGCCGGGGCTTTTCCGCATGCTCGGGGGTAGCGGGACGGTTCTGCAAACCGCGATAGATTATGCGGCTGTGCTGTTCCCCGGCATTATTGTTGTCTGGCTTTTCAACATGTTGGCCAGCCTTTTGCGAGGATCCGGGGACATGCTGCGGCCGGCTTTGGGGCTCGGCGTCTCCGTATCGATGCATCTCCTCGCCGCATCGCTGCTGGTCATGGGCATCGGGCCGTTTCCTTCACTGGGTATCGAAGGTGCCGCGCTGTCGATCCTGATCGGGTATGGGGCCGGTAGTCTGTACCTCGCCGCATATCTGTTTCACATCAACAGGCCGGACTGGGTCAGGATTACGGGGCCGGTTTCGTGGCGGCAGGTTTACATTGTTGGCCGCCGGGGCGCGTTCGCCAGCGTGCAGTCCGTGCTGACCATCGCGATGGCCATGGTGGTGACCGGTTATATGGCGCGGATTGGCCCGCAATCCCTTGCAGGCTACGGCATCGGGGTTAGGCTGGAACTTGTCATTATTCCGATCATTTTTGCCTTCGGCAGCGCCAGCATTGCCATGGCCGGTGCCAGTGTTGGCGCGGGTTTGCGGGCGCGGGCCTTGCGGGTGAGCTGGACCGGGAGCTGGTTTGCCGCCCTGTCCGTTGGTCTGATCGGCACCGTTCTCGCGGTTGCGCCGTGGCTCTGGAGCGGGCTGTTCACGGAGGATGCGGAAATCGCGGCCACGACCGCGCGTTATCTGCGTTTCGTCGGGCCGGCTTACACTTTCTTCGGGCTGGGCCTGTGCCTTTATTTCTCCAGCCAGGCAATGAACACGCTGATTCTGCCGGTTACAGGCGCGGGGCTCCGGCTTGCAGTCTTGCTGGGAGGCGGCGTGTTGCTTCTGGATCAGGCCGCGACGGATGAAAATACCGTTTTCCTGCTTGTGGCCGGGGCGATGGCAACTTACGGCGTCTTTAACGCCCTTGCCCTCAGGCTGGGCCCCTGGCGGCGTTGATGGCCGCGAGCCGTTAGCTTACCTGACTTCCAGAAGGGTCAATACGGTCGCAATGGTGCCGAACGAGAGAAAGGTCGACAGCAGCATGGATGTTGCCGCCGCCGGTGCGCCGGCCTCATAGCGGTCGGCAAAGAGATAAACGTTGATCCCGACGGGGAGCGCCGCCATGACCACCGCAACATCACGCCAGAGCGGCTCCATGGTGAAGATGTAGGTGGCCGCGACATAAGTCAGGGCCGGAAAGGCGATCAGCTTCAGCAGGCTGCCCGCGACGGCTTCCCCGATGGCACCGGTAATGCGGAATTTGGCCAGTGATGCGCCCATCACGAAAACGGCGCAGGGCAAAGCAGCGCGCCCCAGGAAACCGGTAATGTCCGCGACCGGATCCGGCACCGGAATGGCTAGGATGTTACAGGCCAGGCCGAGCACGAGTCCGACCAGAATGGGATTGGTCGCAAGGCTCTTGGCGATAGTCCATGGCAGGGCCTTGAGGGTGCCATTCTGCCTCCGGCTGCCTTCAAGCAGGATCGTGGCGAGAGCGAAGAACTGCCAGGAATGGAAGGCGATGATCAGGAAAATCGGGATCGATCCTGCCTCTCCGAAGGTGGTGAGGACCAGCGGCAGGCCGAGCATGGTGTTACCGAAAGCCGCGGTCATGCCGGCAAGGGACGCATGCGCAAAATCCCGTTTGAACAGCCAGCGCGAGATCAGCATGCCTGCGAGCCAGATCAGATAGGCGGTGCCGAAGAAGGAGATCAGCAGCTCCCACTCGATCGGATCGGGCAAGGGATGGCGGCTGACGCTGTCGAAGAGCAGGGACGGGACGGCGAAAGTGAAGACAAAGGTCGCAAGGCCCTCGGTCGCTTTCGTGGAGAAGAGCTTTGTCCGGGCCGCGATATAGGCAATGAACAGCGTGCCGAAAATCGGCAACACGATGTCGATCAGTATTTCCATGAATGGCCGATGCCAATTTAGGGAGCGCACTAGGTCAGTATTGCTTACATGTTTTCCGATTTTGTGCGGTGCAGCAAGAGCATTTCTCCACGCCCTATCTGGCAGCGGCAGGACTCTCAGCCTATAGTCGTTAAAAAATTGAGGATGGGAGGAAGAAATGGCCAATCTGGAAATCAGCGCCGGGAACAGTCTCTACTATGAGTATCAACCTCCGGGCGCGACGGGGCAGACGTTCGTTTTCGTCAATGCACTGACTGGCAATACCGGAATGTGGCAGGTGGATGCGATCGGCCCGGCCCTGCGGGCTGCCGGATACGGCACGCTAGTCTATAATTTCAGGGGGCAGGTGGACAGCACCTTTAGCCAGGATGCCGATCTCGGCCCGGTTACCATCGTCGATGACCTGAAACGGATCGTCGACCATGTGGCGCCGCCACGGCCAATCCTTGCGGGCCTTTCCATCGGTGGCCTGTTTGCCGCGCAGGCCTATCTCAAGGGCGCCGCCGCGGAAGCGCTGGTGCTGATCAACACCCTGCGCAAGCCGAGCCTCAGGCTGGAATGGATCAACAGCGCCATGGTGCGCATGGCGGCGACCGGCGGCGGACAGCTCATCATGGAGGCCAATCTGCCGATGTTGGTCAACCCGGAGCAGTTGGCGAAGATGCGTCCGACCCTTTTAGAGGGGGATTACCAGCCGATGAAGGATGGGGACGGCCTGTACGAGTTGATGAAAGGTTCCCTCGGCACTGACTGGGATTTCCCTTACGAGAAGCTCGATATTCCTGTTCTGTTGATGACGGGGGAGCATGACCGGGTCTTCCGCATCGAGGCGGATATTGCGGAGCTTGAGGCACGGATCGCGAAGAAATCCCACGTGGTGTTCGACAATGCGGGCCATCTGATTCCGGCGGAACGGCCGGACAGGTTTTCTGCCGAAATCATGAGTTTCGCGGCATCGCTATAGCGGCTTCCGGTGCGGAGAGCATCACCTAGCGGCGCTCTTCCGCCCTGGCTTCGAGCACGGCGCTTTCGATGTTTTCCGAATAACGGACCAGCGGCGGCCGGAGGCCATGCGTGACGAGGTCCCGGCGGGAGTCCGGCATGGCGCCGCTCAGATAAACGGACACGCCACGCCGTCCGGCTTTCTGTGCGAGGACTTCTATGGTGTTCGCTGCGGTTGAGTCGACAAAGGGCACGGCGCTGAAATCGATAATCAGCGCCCGGTGCGTATCCGCGATCTGGTCGAGAACAGAGCCTATGGATGCGGCGGCGCCGAAAAAGAACACTCCGGAGATGCGGTAGATCACGATTTCCGGATCGTTTTCGACCTCTTCTTCATACGGAGTACGAAGGCCGTCCGAATAGTCGGCTTCGTCCTCCGCGACGTAGGGGCGCTGGGATTCGACAGCCGTGGTTTTTGACATCCGGTGAATGAACAGAACCGAACCCAGTGCAAAGCCGACGATGATGGCTTCCGTCAGGTCCCGGAAAATGGTCAGCAGGAAGGTTGCCAGCAGGACGGCCGCATCGCCGCGTGAGGCCCGGATCAGGGTAATGAAGGCGTGCTTCTCAACCATGTTCCAGGCGACCAGTGCGAGCACGCCGGCGAGGCTGGCGAGCGGTATGAACCCGGCGAGCGGTGCTGCGACCAGAATGAAGACGAGCAGAAACAGCGCATGCAACATGCCGGCGATGGGGCCATGCGCGCCCGCCCGGACATTTGTGGCCGTCCGGGCGATCGTGCCGGTGACGCAAATCCCGGAAAACAGGCCAGACACGACATTGGCAATGCCCTGGGCCACCAGCTCGCAGTTCGAGCGATGCCGCCGTCCGGTCATACCGTCGGCAACGACGGCGGAGAGCAGGGATTCGATGGAGCCGAGCAGGGCGAAGGCAACCGCATTCGGCAGAACCGCGATGATCTTTTCCGGATCCAGAGAGGGCAGGGACGGCAAGGGCAGGCTGCTGGGAACGCCGCCGAACCTGGAGCTAATGGTCGCGACCGGCAGATCGAGCAGGGCGGCTGCCAGCGCGGCACCTGCGACGGCGATCAGCATGCCGGGCCAGTGTGGCCGGAAATGCTTCAGCCCGGCGATGGTGGCGATGGTTGCAGCAGCCATGCCGATGGTCACCGGATCGGCGGTCGGCAGGTCGGACCAGAGTGCGGGCAGCTTTTCCAATAACGGGCCCGGCTCCGGCGCGGACAGTGCCAGGCCAAGCAGTTCCTTGATCTGGCTGGCAAAGATGATGACCGCGATACCGGCGGTGAAACCCACCGTCACCGGATAGGGGATGAACTTGATGTAGGTGCCGAGTTGCAGCAGGCCGATGGCGGCCAGCATCAGCCCGGAAAGCATGGTGGCAAGGATCAGGCCGTCCATGCCATGGATCTGGACCGTGGCGGCGACCAGGACGATGAAGGCACCTGCGGGGCCGCCGATCTGGAACCGGCTGCCGCCAAAGGCGGAGACCAGGAAACCACCGAAAATGGCTGTGTAGAGACCCTGTGCCGGCGTGGCCCCGGAAGCGATGGCAATGGCCATGGAGAGGGGCAAGGCGACAATGGCAACGGTGAGCCCAGCGAGAGCGTCCGCGCGCAGGTTCGCAAGCCCGTAGCCCTCGCGCAGGATGGTGACCAGTTTCGGGGTGAAGGTTTCGAGAAAACTCGGCCCTTTATTGGCCGGCGAGGGGACGGCATTGCTGTTCATGCGTTGTAGCCTGTCAGCCAGGAGACGGTACCCGGCCGATCCATGAGGGAATGGTTAACAAATGAATGAAAGCAAAAAAGGCCGGAGCTGTCCCGGCCTTTTCCTTGTGTTTCCTTACCCTGTGCGGTCGTGCCGCAGATCAGAGCGCGTCGTCGCCAACCTCGCCGGTGCGAATGCGGACGGCTTTTGCGACATCGAGCACGAAGATCTTTCCATCGCCAATCCGGCCTGTCTTCGCGGCCGTGGCGATGGCCTCGACAGCGGGCTCCATCATCGCATCGCTGGTGACCACCTCGACCTTCACTTTCGGCACAAAGCTCACGGTATATTCGGCACCGCGATAAATCTCGCTGTGACCGCCTTGCCGGCCATATCCCTTGACCTCACTGGTCGTCATTCCATGAACGCCAACCTCATTGAGCGCCGCGCGCACTTCGTCCAGGCGATGCGGTTTCACAAGTGCGACAATCATCTTCATCACCGGTCTCCCTTACCTCCAGCGTGTCAGCAAGCATCTTCTGCAATGATAGCATGACACAGATAGCCGCTCTCGTCTGAGACCTCGATGCTCTTTGCTCCCAGGCAAATACCGGTGGGTAAATACCGGGTTTTCAAATTGTCTCGATACATTTGATGACGGGACATATCTCCGGCTGCTATACCGGTGCTATGGAATGCGAACTCGTTATCTTTGATTGCGATGGTGTGCTGGTTGCCAGCGAAGCCATTGCAAACCGGGTCATAGCCGCCGCCATGACGGAAGCCGGGGTCGAGATCATGGCTGAGGATGCGCTCAAGCGTTTTCTCGGCGGCAAGCTCACCTTCATCCAGAAGGACGTCGAAGCGATGCTCGGCCGGGAGCTGGGCGAGGACTGGGTCCCGAACATCTATGCCAAGCAGTTCAAGCTCTACCGCAAGGAATTGCGGGCCATTCCGGGAATCGACCTGGCACTGTCCAGGATCGCGGATTCAGGCACGAAAATCTGCGTCGGCAGCAATGGGCCGGTTGAAAAGATGGATGTCACGCTTGGCGTGACCAATCTGAAACGGCATTTCGAAGGCCGCATTTTCTCGGCCGACATGGTTGGCATTCCGAAACCGGAGCCGGACCTCTACCTCTATTGCGCGGAGCGCATGGGCGTGGCGCCGGAACGCTGCGTCGTTGTGGAGGACAGCCCGACGGGTGCCCGCGCCGGGATCGCTGCCGGCATGCGGGTCTTCGGATATCATGCCGATCACGGCCCGGAAGGGCTCGCCGACGTTGGCGTGCATGAGTTGTTCGATGACATGGCCAGACTGCCGGAGCTGCTCGGCATCGCAACCCCGGACATTCCCTCACGCGAAGTCGGCTGACAGGGAGGCCTGTCAGCTCCGTTCGAGCGGGCGGGTGAGGCAGGTCGGCCCGCCGCATCCCTTGGCTGAAATCTCCGAGCCATCATAGACATGGACGTCGACACCGGCTTGCTCAAGACGTCGACGGGTCACCGGATTTCCGTCCAGCATCACGGCAACCCGGGGTGCTGTCGCCAGCACGTTGCAGGCCATGCTGTCATATTCCCCGTCCGGCACTTCGACCAGTTCGATGCCGCGCTCCAGCAACCAGTCACGGAAGAAAACCGGCATCATCCGGGAATAGACCAGCGCCAGATCCGGCGCGATGGGGCTGATGAAGGACATCAGGTGCAACACATCGCCTGGGCCATTCCAGTGCGGCAGTGGAACAGTGATGACTTCCGAGACCGCATCTCCGAGATAGGCCGTTAATTGCCGCACGCCTTCCGCATTGGTCCGGTAACCGTCCGCGACACACAGGATGTCGCCATCCAGCCAGATCAGGTCACCACCCTCGATTTTGCCGGTGCCGCCGATTTGGCCAAGGATGGGGATGCCAGCCCGCTCCAGCCCGGGCGCCATGGCCGAAGGTTCCGGACGCCGCTTGTCCTTGCCCATCCGGCAGAGGACAAGCCCCTTGTCGGAAGCGATGGCGTTATCGCGCACATAGATGGAATCAATCCCGACCGTATCGTCCGCAGCAAGCCATTCAACCGAACAGCCAAGCCCGCTGAGAATGTCCGCAAGCGCGTCGGACTGGGCGCAGGCCTTCATGAAATCCGGTTCAGCCAGATAATTCAGGCCGCGCCATTCAGAAGAGATTTTTTCTTGGGAAACAAATGCTTGTTCCGCGTGCTTCATCAAAACCCTGCGGATCTGGCTGGTTTCATTCTGCATGCGATTGTCTCCAGTTCGCTGAATAAGCTGTTTTTCAATTTCAAATGAACCGGATTTGAATAAAGCATATGTTGAGCCAAACCTATCGGTGAGTCTGGGGAAAGTTCTTGGCGATTAAAATTGTCGACAATGGTGATTTCGTCGAGGTTCTGGGCTCCGGGTCCGTCAGTCCGGACGAGGTGTACATAGCGGCATCGGAATATTTCTCGGGCTCCCCCAAAACTAATGTTCTTTGGAATTTCCTGAACGCCGATCTCTCCGGGTTTTCAGCAGACAGGTTCAAGGAAGTTGCGAGCGATAGCGCCAAGTTTGCTCCCAAAAGGGGAGATGGTGCGCGCTCTGCAATCGTTGTGAAATCTAAAATGGAATACCTGCTGATGCAGGCATATGTCGCCCGGGCAAGTATGGAATCCCCGGTGATTTTTAAAGTTTTCACGGAACGCGAATCTTCGATTCAGTGGCTGCAGGCGGAATGACCGCAAAGCCCACGGGGGATGGAGCATCAGGTGTGGAACTCGCCAAGCCGAGGTTGATATTCGGCCAACTGATGATCTTTACTGATCAAAAATTACGGGGGGAGATTAAGCGTTGCCGGTCGAGGTTCGGGATCATGGTGAGCTGGTTGAGTTCGTGGGGAGCGGAGACCTGTCTGCCGGAGACATAATCTCGGCATCTACAGAGCATCATTCGAAGACCCCGAAAAAATGCGCGCTGTGGAACTTTCTCGGGGCGCGCATTTCATATTTCAGGGCTGACAATTTCCATAAGGTTGCCACGAAAGGCGCTGAACTTGCCCGATTACGTGGGCCTGGCGCCCGGAATGCGATTGTCATCAGCAATCAGGCCGAGCGCCAGCTGTTACAGGCCTATAGCAATATGGCGAGCGCCGTATCCCCCGTGCAGCACGAAATCTTCTATAGCCGGGACGAGGCAATCGCCTGGCTCAAAAGCGATGACGGTACTGCCTGACCGGCCGGTTAGAAGAGGATACGCACCCGTTATTTTAATGCGGCACCCGGCCAGAACTCCGGCGCGCAGCGAGCGTATTGTGCAGGGTAGGGGATGCTCTCACCCAGTTCTTGTGCAGCGTGCCAGGCCCAGCGCGGATCGTCCATCACGCCGCGGGCCAGTGCGACCATGTCGGCTTCCCCGTCTGCAATGATCCCTTCTGCCTGTTTTGGCGTGACGATCATGCCTACGGCCATGGTTGGAATACCGGCTTCTTTCTTGATTTTGTCGGCAAGGAAGACCTGGTATCCGGGCTTTACCTCTATCTTCTGACGCGGGTCGAGGCCGCCCGTGGTCACGTCGATAAAATCGCAGCCAAGCGCCTTCAGCTCTTTGGCATAGATTACGGATTCCTCCGGCGAGAAACCGCCATCGACCCAGTCGGTTGCCGAGAAACGCACGGCATAGGGCTTTCCGGAGGGCCAGGCGGCACGGCAGGCTTCGAACACTTCAAGCGGGTAGCGCAGACGGTTCTCCAGGCTGCCGCCATAGCCGTCGGTCCTCTGGTTGCTGAGCGGCGAGACAAACTGGTGCAAGAGATAACCGTGGCCGCCATGCAGTTCGGCCAGATCGAACCCGACCCGGTCTGCCCGGATGGTGCTCTCGACGAATTCCGCCTTTACCTTTGCAAGGCCGGCATCGTCGAGTTCAAGCGGCGCGGGCCAGTCCGCATAACCGAGCGGTGAGGGGCCAAGGGTCTGCCAGCGGCCTTCCCCTTCCGCGACGGGCTTGCCGCCCTTGCCAGGAGGGTTGGTCGATCCCTTGCGGCCCGAATGGCCGATCTGGATGCCGAGCTTTGCCGTTCCGTACTCTTTACAAAAATCGACGAAGCGCTTGATCGTCGCTTCATTCTCGTCCGAATAGAGACCAAGGCATTTTGGTGAGATACGGCCCTCGGCGGAAACGTGCGTCGCCTCGGTGATCAGCAGTCCTCCCGCCCCCATGGCAAGATTGCCGTAATGCATCAGGTGCCAGTCATTCGCGGAACCGTCCTCGGACGCGTACTGGCACATGGCGGAAACCGCTATTCGGTTGTCCAGCGTCAGATCGCGAAAACTGATCGGGGAAAAGAGATGACTGCTCATGGGGCTCTATCCTAGTTTTCATCACACATATGGCCGCGCATGCTGACGCGTAAAATACCGTATGAACACAACAATATCGGTATCGCGCGCCCTGGGGAGGACTGAATGACGAAGTTGAGCAATGCCGAAATGGACCGGATCGCGCGGGAGGAAGTGCCCGCGGTTGGTCAGTACGGCGTGCGGTTCGAGGAGATCGGTGACGGGACGGCACGGGCGGTGCTGCCGTATCAGGAAGATTTCCTGCGTCCCGGCGGCACGGTCAGTGGTCCGGTGATGATGGGGCTGGCGGATGTCGTGGTCTATGCCTGCGTGCTGTCACGCATCGGGATCGTGAAGCTCGCCGTAACCACCAGTCTGAACGCCAATTTTCTGCGCCGGCCAAAGCCTGCGGATCTGATCGCGGAGGGGCGTTTGCTGAAATGCGGCAAACGGCTGGCTTATGGTGAAGTCACCCTGTTCAGCGCGGGAGAGGAGGACGATCCGGTCTGCCATGTGACCGCGACCTATTCCATCCCGCCACGCGATCAGGCATGAGCGCCGAAGCCGTCATCCGGCTTTCCGCCGGGTCTCTTAACGTCGAAATCCTGCCGGAATCCGGCGGGCGCATCTCCGCGTTCTGGAGTGACCTTGCCGGGAACCGGACGGACTGGTTCGTGCCGGGCCCGCAATCCGGAGGCACTGACAGCGGATCGACCGCATGGGGCAGTTTTCCCCTGGTGCCGTTCTCCAACCGCATCCGGAATGGCCGCTTTGTCTGGAATGGTGAAGAGCACCGGATCGCGGTCACGGAGAAAAGTGCGCCGCACGCCATTCATGGCCATGGCCGCGTGGTGCCATGGGATGTGGATGACGTCTCCGTAACGCATGCCGCGCTGTCCTATGCTTATTCCGGGGAGGACTGGCCCTTTCCCTATCGGGCGCGACAGGTGTTCGATCTTGCGGACGGAGTGTTCCGCGTTGCGATGGAGCTGGAAAATACCGGGACGAAATCCATGCCGGGCGGGTTGGGGCATCATCCCTATCTTCCCTGGCGGGACGGCCCGGTTCTGGCAACGTCCTTCGGCTCAATCTGGCCGGCGGTTGATGGCGTTTTGCCGGCAGGCCCGGAGGATATTCCCGGCGATCTGGATTTTTCCGGGACAGAGGGGCGGGGGCTGCCTCGGGGACTTGATACCGGTTTCGGCGGGTGGAACGGTCAGGCGCTGGTTCAGTGGCCCGGCCAGAAACTGAGCCTTGGGATAAGCGGGAGCGAGACTCTCTCTCACACCATTCTGTTTACGCCGGAGAGCAAGCCGTTCTTTTGCGTAGAGCCTGTCACCCACTGCATCGACGCCATCAATCTTGCCGCCGGAGGTGTTGCTGGAACGGGGATACAGCCGGTTCCACCGGGAGGAAGGCTCGCCGCGTCGATGCTGTTCAGGCCTGGCGTTGAAGGGAGCTAAGCCTTTCATCCTGTTATAAAAGGACTTATATGCGCGGTAACATAATACCGTTACGATAAAGCTATTGAAAAACCGTGCTTTTTCGCGCTTGACTTCACAATGCGTATCCGTATTTTACGCCAACCGCTGCAGGGGGCTCAGGCCTTCGTGCGGCTATTGAATTTCGCAGCATCACTGGATGGTTAAAGAGATGCGTACTTACTCGGCTAAACCGAGCGAGATCGAGAAGAAGTGGTGGATCGTTGATGCCGAAGGCATGATCCTGGGCCGCCTCGCCTCCGTTCTCGCAAACTACCTGCGCGGCAAGCATAAGCCGACCTTCACCCCGCACATGGATTGTGGCGACAACATCGTCGTGATCAATGCTGAAAAGGTGAAGCTCACCG
>NZ_CAXBDC010000002.1:0-109403 GCF_963974195.1 uncultured Nisaea sp. | reverse complement strand
CCATCGAGCTTCTGATCAAGGAAGGCAAGGCAGACGACACATTCCCGGTTCCGGTATCAGTCCGGACAGAGACGGGAGCTGTCCTTGAGGAAATCGCCCTTGCTGAAAACCATCAGCGGGAAGACCTCGACCCTATCGATGCGTGCGAGGCATTCACCCGCTTACGTGACGGCGGCATGAGTATCGCGCAGATCGCGGAGAAGTTCGGTGTAACTGAGATATACGTCCGGCGTCATATCGCGCTTGGAAGTCTTGTTGATCAAGCGAAGGAAATGATCCGGGCCGGAGATATGTGTCTCAGGGAAGCCAAGCATTTGGCCTCTGTCACCACCGAGGAGCAAGCCGCCTATTTCAAATATCTTGAAGACAACAACGCGGGTAATAGCGAGTACGCGGCCCGGATGTATTTCTTCAAGAAGCCGACCGCCGATATGGCGATCTTCGACCTCGCAGATTACACGGGCGGCTACCTTCAGGACCTCTTCAGCGACAATGCAGACCGGCATTTCGCAGACGTTGACCAATTTACGGCGCTTCAGAACGCAGCCTATGACAAGAAGAAAGCGGCATTCGAAGCAGACGGGCTGATCGTCCTGGAGCCGGGCCACGATTGGTACATGGTGCTGGACAAGTACCGGAAAGCGGAGGAGGGCGAGGAGCCGACGACTGTCATCATGAAGAACCAGAACGGCCGGGTAACGATCCTCGACGGCATGGTTAAAGCGAAGAAGGTCAGCGGATCGGGCGGTATTGCGGAAACGAAGCCGCGATATACGAAAGCACAGCTTGAGCACGCCGCCGAGTTGCGAACCATTGCGGTTCAGCGGAATCTCATCACCAATCGGCGCAAGGTGCTTGAAGTCGCAGTGCTGCAATGCATGACCGGGTTTCAGAACCAAGTCTCCCTTGCGCCGTCTCCCCGTCTCCAAGATCACTATGGCAGCGATATGCTGAACAGCATCGAGGAGATCGCCGCCGCGTTCCTGACGAAGTTCCGAGATGCCGGTTTGTCGGCCTTGCGCTCGGCCTATTATCCGGAAGAAGGCGAAATTACAGAGCCTATTCGGGCGCTGTTCAAACTCTCAGGCGACAAGGCCGCGATCTTCAAGGTTATCCGGTCCCTCACGGATGAAGAGCTGGAAGGGCTTCACTCACTGCTCGTTACAGTGACGTTCCACCAGCCCGGGGACGGGATCAAGACAGAAGAAAACGAGCACAATCTTGTCGCCATCGATGTCAACGCGGACGTGCGGGATAGCTACCTTCCCGACGAAACATTCCTGAAACGGTATAAGTCCGACCGGCTGAAGGAAATTGCCGTAGAGAGCGGGGTTGCTCTCAGCGAAAAATCCGTCGCCAAGTCCAAAAAAGGCGATCTGGTTGCACTTCTCACCGGGTGGTTCCGTGCGGTGCCGTCAGATACACCAGCCGAGCGGGCCAACATGGCAAAGAATTGGATGGACCCGATCATGGCCTTCCCCGCCATCGATCCGGACGCTGTTGAAGAATCGAGCGACGGGGAAGAAGTCCAATTTCTGGAAGCCGCTGAATAGCGGCTCCCCACAAACCCGGGCGCGATGATCCGGTGCTATAACTGACAGACGGCGGCTCCCTTCGGGGGGCCGCTTTTGTTGTTACCGGCACTCTCCCGCAGCCCCGTCTTACGCGATTGAGGCTTTCTTTTTTTGTCTTTCATGGATGGGGAGCGGATTACAGAAAGTGCGTAATCAGACCCGGTTTTATGCACATCTGCCTGACCTGGAATACGGGTGGTTCTCGCTTCGCTCGTCGCGACCGTCCCCCTGGTCCGGACGCGTAATCCGCAATCGCAAGCGCTCGCGGACAAACCACCCTTGAGCGAGTTAGTGTTTGCGTCTCCCCCACGCACAGACTCCTGACATGACATATGCTGAACAGAAGGCCCGCGCGCCGCTTCAGCTCACTATGCGGTGCTGAAATCGAAGTCATCCACTCTGATTTTTGCCTATCTGAGTGATCTCCAATAATTATTGAAGATCGACCGGAAAATTATTGGAGATTATCGAAGATTATTGGAAATTATTGATGATTCTCGATGTTATGAGAAATTATCGGAGATTATGGGAAAATATTGATGGTTCCCTGTCAAAATTATTGGTGATTATTGAAGTTGCCCCCAAATCTCTAATTATCTCTTGTCCCGTTGGCAGGATAGGTGTGGTGGTCCCACTCGAATAATCTCTTATACCCCCACACGCCACTTTAGGCTGTCCCCTGCCTTATTCGCATGGCAAGCCATGCTCAACGGGATTTGTATTTTTCTATGGTTTTCGAGGATAACCGGGACGCTTTAAGAGAGGCGGCCTGACAACTGCACCAAGGCGGAAGGCGACGCGAGAGACGGTGACAGTCGCAGCCGAGTAGCTCACGATTATGAAGCGAGTGCTTCCAATACCGGACATTTAGGGACATCGTCGCCACTACAAGACGCTGCGGTCGTTGCGAGCACCCGCTCGATCCTTTGGAGATCGGCGATTTTCGCTCGCACATCGGCAAGGTGGCGCAAGGTGCGCTCCTTCACCTCCGCGCATGTCTGGGTTCCTCCATCTACCAAGCCAAGCAGTCCCCGGGTTTCCTCAATAGTAAACCCCAGTTCGCGGGCGCGCAGGATAAAGCGTAAGCGCGCGACGTGCTGCTCATCATAGACACGGTAGCCCGATGCGGTGCGCGGCGGCGCTGGCATGAGGTCGATTTTCTCGTAGTAGCGGATGGTCTCCAGGTTGCAGCCGGTCCGCCGCGCCAGCGCCCCGCGCTTCAATCCTCTCCCAGCAACGCGATCGGTCATTGCGTCGAAAACCTCTTGAGCCTGTAGTTACTACAGACCTTACCTTATTATCAGAACAATAGCGAGGACGATGACGGATGGCACTCATACGAGCGGAACCAGTGGCACTTCAGTCTGATGACGTTGTGGACCGCAAGAAAAGATGGTTCGCGGCAGGAGGCATCATCGGCGCCATCTTGGCATCGACCTGCTGTATCGCGCCACTTACTCTTTTGATGCTGGGCGTGTCCGGGACGTGGATTAGTACGCTGACGGCGCTGGAGCCTTACAAGCCGTACTTTGCAGCGGTGACGCTCATCTTCATCGGGCTTGGTTTTCGGCAGGTATATTTGAAGGCCAAACCTGCTTGCGTCGATGGATCGTGCTGCGCCAAACCGCAATCCTCCCTCATCACCAAAACTGCTCTCTGGCTGGCGACTGCGCTGGTCCTTTTGGCTCTGACAATCAACTGGTGGGCGCCACTCTTCTACTAAGGAGCAAACGATATGAAACGGTCCCTCATTCTCGCGGCCGCCGTGCTCGCTCTCGGCGGACTTGGGGGCTTCAGCTTTACGACTGTCTCTTCCGCTTCAGCGCAGTCCGCGGCCGCCCAGGTGGCCACGGTTCAGTCGGCGACCTTCGCGGTCGAGAACATGACCTGTGCACTCTGCCCGGTCACGGTAAAAAAGGCGATGGAACAGGTCAGAGGCGTGCGATCGGTCAAGATTGACTACGCGGCGAAGACAGCAACGGTTGCATTCGATCCGTCGGTCACCACGATCGAAGCCATTGCCGCAGCTTCGGCCAATGCGGGCTACCCCGCCTCGGTTAAGGGTTAGGCAGGGACCGATGAAAGACGCAACCATACTGAAAACGGGCATCGCAGGCTCGGTAATCGCTGCCATTTGCTGCTTCACGCCGGTGCTCGTCATAGCACTCGGCGTCGTCGGTCTGTCGGCCTGGCTCGGCTGGATCGACTACGTGCTGTTTCCGACGCTCGCGGTCTTTCTGGCAATGATGGCCTACGGCCTCTGGCGGCGGCAGCGTGCGGCGGCCTGTTGCTCAAATCAAAGCAAAGCAAACCTCTAAGGAAAAAGCCTGACATGGCCGACTGCAGCACAACCAACAGACAGAAGAACACATACGACCTTGCCGTGATCGGCGCTGGTTCCGCTGGCTTCTCGGCCGCAATCACCGCGGCCGAGGGCGGCAAGCGCGTCGCTCTGATTGGGCATGGCACCATCGGCGGCACCTGCGTGAACGTCGGCTGCGTGCCCTCGAAAACAATGATACGCGCTGCGGAAGCCCTGCATGGTGCCCAGTCGGCGCATCGGTTCCCGGGCCTGCATGGCGAGGCGCATGTCGCCGACTGGGCAGCGCATGTCACCGCCAAGGACGATCTCGTTTCGACACTGCGCAAGAAAAAATATGCCGACCTGCTGCCGGCATACGAGGACGTGACTTACATTGACGAGGGTCACGCGCGGCTCGTCCCCGGCGGAGTCGAGGTCGCCGGTCGTAAGTTCACGGCACCCAGGGTAATTGTCGCCACCGGCGGGCGCCCGGCCGTGCCCGATATCCCCGGCATCCAAGACGCCCCCACGCTTGACAGCACATCGCTTCTGAAGTTGGAACAGTTGCCCGACAGCCTGATCTTCCTCGGCGGTGGCTATATCGGTGTCGAACTCGCACAGATGATGGCTCGGATGGGCGCCCGCGTCACCATCGTCTGCCGCTCGCGCCTCTTGCCGCGCACCGAGCCGGAAGTGTCAGAAGTGCTCACGGCGACTTTGCGCGCTGAGGGTGTCACGGTTCTTGACGGCGCGACCTACGATACCGCGCGACGCAACGGGGACCGTGCAGTCCTGACCGTGACGGTGGACGGGGCCGAGCTCGATCTGATGGCTGACCGTCTTGTTCTGACGACGGGACGTGTACCCAACACCGAGGAACTGGGCCTCGCGGAGATAGGCATCGAGACCGACGCACGCGGTGCAATCCGGGTTGGCGACGACATGCAGACGACGCAGCCCGGGATCTTCGCTGCGGGTGACGTCACGGACCGCGACCAGTTCGTCTACATGGCCGCTTACGGCGCCAAGCTCGCGTCTCGCAACGCCGTGCTAGGCGGGGCGGAGCGCTACGACAACGCCGCGATGCCCTGGGTTGTGTTCACCGATCCGCAGGTCGCGGGAGTCGGGTTGACAGAGGAGCAGGCGCGTGCGGCAGGATATGACGTCATGACGAGCGAGCTGTCGCTCGACAACGTGCCCCGCGCGCTCGCCGCCCGCGACACGCGGGGCCTGATCAAGCTCGTTGCGGACCAGGCGACCAACCGCCTGCTGGGAGGTGTGATCATGGCGCCGGAGGGAGCGGACAGCATCCAGACGCTCGCGATGGCGCTGAAGGCGAGGATGACGACCAAGGCGCTTGGTGAGACGATCTTCCCCTATCTCACGACAGTAGAAGGCCTGAAACTCGCTGCGCAAACCTTCGACAAAGACGTAGCGAAGCTGTCGTGCTGCTCAGGGTGAGGCAGGGCGGCACGAGCGTTCACCAAGCCAAGCATAGTATAGGGCGTGTACTCATAAACGAGCGAGCGCAGATGACCGCTTTCGGCGGAACCTTCGAAGACGATCAATCAATCGCGTAGGTCAGCATTGCGGACTTTCCAGACATTGGCCGCATGTCCGCTTCTCATCCGGATAGCCGAGTAGACCCGTCTATCTCCTTCATTCTCTTACGTCGATGCGCACAAGAAACGTGGCTTGACCGATTGCAGCAGCTAGCGCAGTCGCGAATACGATCCATGTTCCCAAGGAGGCGACGGCTAAACCTCCGACAAGCGGGAGAACGAAAGCGGGTGCCGTCAGCGCGTTGAAATACCCGCTATAGGCAGGGCGTCGGTCGTCCGGCGATATCTCCATCAGCAGTCCGATGACCGCAATCGTCAAGCCATTCGCCAATGCGCCGAGAACGAAGAATACGACGAGCAGAACCGGCATGGCTGCCTCCGGCGGCACGGGTATCAGCAGAAGAACCAGAAGTGCAATTTGCGGAGCCATGCGGGCAACTGCGATCCCGCGCATAAGGCTCAATTTGCCCCGGCTATCGCCCCACCAGCCCCATAACGGATTTCCCGCAAGCGCTCCCACGGTCTGGGCACCGAGCAAAAGCGCCACGTTTTCCAAACCTACCCCAAGCCTGTTGGCCGCGACGATAAAAAATGGAGCGGCAATGAGAACCGCGCCGCCGCACCATTGTGCAAAAACGAAGCGGCGGAACACTGGATCGTCTCGAAACGTCACGGCCCCCTCTCGCAGATAGGCCGTGAAACTTGTGGCCGCTTTGGTAGGCATTGTCTGTTCGGGCTCTCCCATCGCAGTGAAAATGAAAGACGACACCAACATCAGGCTCGCCGCGATCCCCAGCACTGCGGAATAGGAGATCGGGAAGTCGAGCGTCCGGAACAGTTTGTCTGCCAACGCGGCGACAAGAAGTGCAACAATCCCTCCACCGAAGAAGCGGATTGAAAGCATCCGGCTCCGGCGTTCCGACGGAACGGACGGGGCAACAATATCGTTGTAGGGAACGCCGACAATACCACTGAGGAAGGCATACAGTACCCACAGCACAAGTGTCACTGTACCGAGCGCTGCGTAGGTCCCGCCGAATTTCGCGCCGAGCCAGAGTGCGATTGCGAGCATGGCAATGGCCGCCGTTCGTCCAAACGCGCCCACGACATAGAACGGCATGGAGGAAGCACCACGACCGGCGAAATAGCCAACGAAGAGTTGAGGGAGAAGCCAGCCGAGTCGCAGGATCGTCGAAACCGCTCCGACGGCGACAGCGCTGCCCGTCAGTTGGTAGACCAGCGCCGACATCACTGTTGCGCTGTCCACCGCTGCCGAACCAGCCTGGAATGCAGTGCCTGCGCCCGCCACATGCCAAAAGCGGCGGCGGGGGGTCACGTCCCACTCCAATCCACAGGTTCTACGAACAGGCCAAACCAAATTGACCAGATACCTAGCCCTATGAAGATCATGCCCAGTAGCCAGCGACGCGGTCGCAACCAGTCCGAAAGCCGATCAAGGGGCCGGGCAAGACCGGGAACTACGGAGAGCGGTAGGAGTGGGAGCGACAGCGCTAGCGCAAAGACCCCCATCATAAGAAAACCAGTCGTGGCCGACCCGCTGACGGTCGCTGTGCCGATAAGCCCAAAAAGGATTGGTGCTGCGCAGGCGGGAATGTTCAGGCCGAACGCCAGTCCCTGAAGCAGCGGGTTGGAGGCAATCTTCCATCGTTCAGGCGCTAACCCGATGCGGTGGCGCATTATTTTGTCCCATCCCGCGAGTATCGCAAACCCAAAGCCAAGATAAATTGCGCCGAAAGCTAGCCACGCACCGGTCTGCACCTCGATAAGGCGCTGGCCCAGCACGACGATCAAGCCACCGAATCCGCCCATCACGACGAGCCGTGCCAGAAGAAAGATGAAAGCTGCGCTGATCCGCTGACCCATCGGGCGGATTCTCTGGCCTCCCAGAAAAAGCATATGTGCGCCGATAGTGCAGGGTTCGATAAAGCCAAGTAACCCAAGGCCGAATGCAAGCAGCAGCGTTTGATCAGTGATCTCCATAGGTGCCCTTAAAATCATTAATCTTGGAGCTTGATGCTAGACCTTCCACCAGCAGGAGGCTCAAGCAACCTTTCCATGAGCTGACCGTGGCTGCATTGCAGAAATCATGCATTTCGGGCGCGAAGCGACCGGTCGATCTAACGGACCAAGCCGCAGTGCCTGGGGGCAAAGCAGACATTGAAGTTTGGCATGCCGGCGTGATTCAAGCTCCGAAGGGGAGTCTTGAACAAGGGACATGCCCTCTCCGACGCCGAATAGCGGTTGATAGCGCCAATCCTTCCTTGCATGCCGCGAAGCGTCCCGCGTGTGGATGACAGGCGTGTCCTGAACGGCATTTTCTGGATCTTGAGGTCGGGAGCGCCATGGCGTATCTACCCGAGAGCTGGCTCCTACACCACCTGCTACAATCGCTTCGTGCTTTGGCGTTACGCAGGCGTTTGGGACCGTATCCTGACTGCCATATCGCATCGGGACGATGCCGAGGTGCAGATGATTGAAGCACGATAGGCCGCGCTCATCAGCACGCAAGTTGCATCCCGAATAGTGCCAGCGAAGGCTTTGGACGTTCGCGTGGAGGGCTGACGACCAAAATCCACGCCGTTGTCGATGCGAACGGACTGCCGCTCCAAGTTATGATTACTGGCGGTCAGCAGCATCACAGTCTGATGGCATGTGCTCTACTTGAAGGCCTACCGAGCGGCGGAATGGTTCTCGCCGACGAGGCTTAGGACGCGACCGAGATAAGAACGTTCGTGAGTTCACGTGGATGCTGGGCGAACATCCCGCCCCGTCGGAACCGGCGCGATCCGATCTGCTTCAGTCCGTATCTCTTGCGTCATCGAAATCACGTTGAGCGGTTCTTCAACAGGATGAAGCACTGTCGGCGCATCGCTACGCGATATGAGAAACACGCAGCCAACTTCCTTGCCTTCGTCAAGCTCGCTGCCATCCGGGATTGGCTACGCGTTAATGAGTCCACGGCCTAGTCATAAGAGAATTGGGCAACAGAAGCCTCCCGGGCTTTGCTACCTTGACCTTCCCCCTACAGGAACCCCTATGTGTGAAAAACAACACGAGATGGAAGGCCGGTATCAATGGATGCGCAGCATATCAAGATTGCTATTGAGGGCATGACATGCGCGTCTTGCGTGGGGCGGGTCGAAAGAACTTTGGCGGATGTGAATGGGGTGACGAATGCCTCGGTCAACCTAGCCAATGGGGCCGCGCAATTGGATATCACGGAGGGTGTCGATTTAAATCAGGTCGCTACAGCACTTGGAGGCATTGGCTATCCGCTGCGGACCCGGACCGTGAAACTGACCCTTACATCGATGTCCTGTGCCTCTTGCGTTGGCCGGGTGGATCGCGCTCTCGGCGCATTGTCCGGCGTTCTGGACGTCAACGTAAACCTCGCCGCAGAGAGCGCAGTGGTGACGGTTGCCGAGGGAGTCGTGAACCCACAAGATCTTTTGACCGCGACGCGCGCGGCTGGTTTTCCGGCGGAGCTGGCAAAGACGAGCGAGGGCATCTCGGCAGCGGCACGCAAGGAGGAAGATGCTCGGCTGATCTCCCGCAAGACCATGATCGCCGCCCTGCTGGCGCTGCCGGTCTTCGTGATCGAAATGGGCAGTCATTTGATTCCTGGGGTGCATGAGCTGATAACTGGCGCGATCGGGCAGCAGGTAAGCTGGTATTTCCAGTTCGCGCTGACAACGATCATCCTCGGGGGACCGGGGTGGGTTTTCTTTGCCAAGGGCATTCCCGCGCTGCTGCGAGGGGCGCCGGATATGAACAGCCTTGTCGCGGTCGGCACTGGTGCTGCTTGGGCTTATTCGGTGGTCGCTACATTCCTGCCTGGCCTTCTGCCCGAGGCTGTGCGCGCGGTTTATTTCGAAGCGGCGGCGGTGATCGTCGTGCTGATCCTTCTAGGCAGGTGGCTTGAGGCGCGCGCCAAGGGTCGGACCGGGGCAGCTATCGAGCGGCTGTTGGGGCTTCAGGTCCGCACGGCCCGCGTGATCCGCGATGGAGAGGCGGAGGAGGTCGAGATTGACGGTATTAGCGTTGGCGACATCCTGCTAGTGCGCCCAGGCGAGCGCATCGCGCTGGACGGTGAGGTTTTGAGCGGCGAGGCATATGTCGATGAGAGCATGATCACCGGTGAACCCGTACCGGTGGCCAAGGCCGAGGGCGACGCGGTAACGGGCGGCACGGTCAATGGATCGGGTAGCCTGCACATTCGCACGATGAGGGTGGGCACGGATACGACCCTAGCGCAGATCATCCGAATGGTCGAAGAGGCGCAGGGCGGCAAGTTGCCGATTCAGGGGTTGGTCGACCGGATCACGTCGTGGTTCGTGCCGGCCGTCATGGCCGTGGCCGCGATCACCGTAGCGATATGGCTGACGGTCGGGCCGGACCACGACGTGACGCTGGCGCTGGTGGCCGGGGTATCGGTGCTGATCATTGCCTGCCCCTGCGCTATGGGACTAGCCACGCCAACCTCGATCATGGTGGGTACCGGGCGCGCGGCGGAAATGGGAGTGCTGTTTCGCAAGGGCGACGCGCTGCAGGCGCTGGCGTCCGTCGATGTGGTGGCGCTAGACAAGACAGGCACAGTGACCGAAGGGCGTCCTGAAATGACCGATTTGGTGCTGGCAGACGGGTTTGAGCACGATGAAGTCTTGTCGTTGATCGCTGCGGTTGAGAGCCAGTCCGAACATCCCGTTGCCAAGGCAATCACCCGCGCAGCGCAGGTTGAGGGGGCCGCGCGCGCCAAGGTGGAGGAGTTCGAATCGATCACCGGCTATGGTGTGCGTGCCCGCGTATCGGGACGTGACGTGCTGGTTGGGGCGGACCGCTTGATGGCGCGCGAGGAGCTGGATCCCGGTAACCTTGCTAGGGCAGAGGCCGATCTCGCTGCAAAGGGCCGCACCTCGCTTTACGCTGCAATCGACGGGCGAGTAGCAGCGGTGATCGCCGTGGCGGACCCGGTCAAACCGTCGAGTGCCAGGGCGATCCGCGCACTGCATGCGGCGGGATTGCGCGTGACGATGGTCACCGGCGACAAGCGCGAAACGGCGGAGGCCATCGCTCGGGAGGTCGGGATAGACACGGTAATCGCGGGCGTGCTGCCGGATGGCAAGATTGCGGCGCTCGACAGTCTACGCGAGGGCGGCGCGCGCGTGACCTTCGTTGGCGACGGGATCAACGATGCGCCCGCGCTGGCCCATGCGGATGTCGGTATCGCGATCGGGACCGGGACCGACATCGCCATCGAATCCGCCGATGTCGTGCTGATGTCGGGTGATCTGCGAGGCATCGTGAACGCATTTCAGGTCTCCCGCCATACGATGCGCAACATCCGGCAGAACCTTTTCTGGGCCTTCGGCTACAACACAGCGTTGATCCCAGTGGCGGCGGGCGTGCTTTACCCGGCTTTCGGGCAGCTATTGTCGCCGGTTCTGGCGGCCGGGGCGATGGCCCTAAGCTCGGTCTTCGTTCTGTCGAACGCGCTGCGCCTGCGCCGCTTGCGCCCTGTCATGGACGAGCGGGCGGCCTCGACTGGACCGCGCGAGATGGCGGTCCCACAAGAGACCGCGTCATGCTGATCCGGGCGCGCGTTTGCCGCCGGCCGAGGATGACACGGGGGCCCATCACAAAAAAGTGGCTGGATAAATGCCTTCTGCGAAGCCATCTTCTAAACATGTCGCAGGTCCGAGCCATCTTTCTTTCAGCCTTAGTGGCGCTTCTTGCCCTAGGCACGGTCACGCACGCGGTGAGTGCGAACGCGATGGCGTTGGACATCGCGATGTCTGAGGGCGGCGAGATGTCGATGCCCGACTGTCAGGGTTGCCCCGAGGACGGCGACAGCGATGCGAACACGCTATGCGACCTTGTTTGTACGGCGCCTGTCACGGCCGTCTTGAAAGGCGTGGACATCGCGCAGCCCGCAGCACCATTGCTGCGTCAGGACCGCCTTCTCGGCATGACGACTCCTCGCGGGCTGCGCGCGCCGCCGGACCCATTTCCTCCTCGACCCTTCATCTGATCCGACGACACACCTCCCGCGAGGGCGGGTGTGCGACCGTCGCGTCTTCTCTGAGTCCCTGACGGACGCCAGGAGACGCGCAGCCCTTGCGCCATGTGCGCGAGACCAACGGCATGCATCAGATGAGAGAGATACATGAGATCTGCATTATCACCGACGCTATCGCGCCGCGGCTTTCTGGCTGGCAGCGCCGCGTCCGGCACAGCATTTGCTCTGCGCCCCGCATGGGCTGACACGCCCGGTATCTTCACCCTGCGCGCGGCACCGGGTCGGGCGCGTTTGGCGCCCTACCCCTGGGGCGAGAGCGACATCTGGTGCTATGGCGGCACCGTGCCCGGCCCCGAGATCCGGGTGCGCCAAGGCGCGCGGCTCCGCATCGTGGTCGACAACGCACTTGCCGAAGACACGACGGTTCACTGGCACGGACTGCGGGTGCCGAACGCCATGGACGGCGTGCCGCACCTGACGCAACCCCCGATCGTGCCGGGCGAGAGCTTCGTCTACGAGTTCGACGCGGTCGATGCCGGCACGTTCTGGTATCACCCGCACCAGCGAAGCTTCGAGCAGGTCGGTCGAGGCCTCTACGGCCCGCTGATTGTCGAGGAAGCGACCCCGCCGCGCGTGGACCGTGAACTGGTCTGGGTGCTCGATGACTGGCGCCTGACGCAGGATGCATCAATCGCTGCGGATTTCGGCGACTTCCACGATATGAGCCACGGCGGACGGCTAGGCAATACGGTGACGATCAACGGTCGGGTCCCCGACGCGGTGGCAGTACGAGCGGGGGAACGGATCCGGCTCCGCCTGATCAATTCTGCCAATGCTCGCATTTTCGCGCTCGATTTTGGTAATCTTGCGCCGCAAGTGATCGCGCTCGACGGCCAACCGGTCGCGCCGCACTCGGTGCCCGGCGGGCGGCTGGTCCTCGGTCCGGCCATGCGCGCAGACCTGATGATCGACGTAACCACCGAGCCGGGTGCGACGGTCTCCGTCATCGACCGGTTCTTCGCAAAGGACGCCTATGCCCTCGTCGATCTGACGGTAGCGGAGACGCCGCTCCGCGACGCGCAGCCCGACTGGTCCATGGATTTGGCCCCGAACCACCTCCCCGAACCAAACATCGGGCGCGCCCATCGTCATGAGGTGACCTTCACTGGAGGCATGATGGGCGGGATGGTCGAGCGCAAGATGGGCCTTTCTAACGGACGCGGCATGAGGGGTATGATGAACCGAATGCACGATAGCGGCATCTGGTTTGTCAACGGCGTGGCGGCCGAAGGCCATATCCTCGACCCGATGCTGACGCTGGAGCGCGATGCCTCCCACGTTATCGCCATGACCAACGCCACGGCGTTCCACCACCCGATCCACCTGCACGGCCATTCCTTCCGAGTGCTCAGCCGCGACGGCACGCCCACCGCACATCGCGAATGGCAGGACACCGTGCTGATGGCCCCGCGCGAACGGGTCGAGATCGCGTTCGTCGCCGACAATCCTGGCGACTGGATGTTTCACTGCCACATCCTCGAGCATCAGGCGGGCGGGATGATGGGGGTGATCCGTGTGGCCTGAGGGGAGAGCGATGATGAACGAGCACTCAAGGACCGGATCTCCGCTCGGGCGACGCCAAGCATTGGCCATGCTGGGCGGTGTGGTCCTCTCTGGGCTGTCTCCGGCGCGGTGGGCGCATGCCGGGGGCGCCGTGGCCTCCGCACTGGCTTTTGACGGCGGTGCGCTTGTCGTCGCGGGCGCGCAGGTGTGGCGGCATGACTTGTCAGGTGGCGCTTCGGCAACATTTCCCACGCCACGCGCCCATATCCGGGCGCTTGCTTGTCACCCCGCGCGGACCGGGCGGCTCTTCGCGGCGCTGGAGGGCGGCGGTCTCGATCGGTCAGACGATGGCGGCCGGACATGGCACCCGGCATCGGGAGGCCTGCCGATGCCGCAGGTGACGGCGGTTGCCACCGCGGCGGGCGCTCCGGACACGGTCTATGCCGCCGTCGCGGGCGACGGGCTATGGCGCAGCGAAGACGCGGGGGAAAACTGGTCCTTCGTGATGGACCGTCCCTGGATCGCCGATGCTGAGCGCGAGGTGCTGACGATCGCCTCTGTCAATCTCGCCTCAGGCATGGGCGGCATCTGGATCTACGCCGGCACCGAGCGCGGCTTGACCCGCGTTCCCGACTGCTTCTGCCGTTGGCAGGACGTGGTGGCGGGGAACGCGATGGACGCGCTGGTCGCGGGAACGCCGCCCGCGCCAGAGACTCCGCTGCCCGAGGGCGAGCCCGTATTGGCTCTGACCTCGGCAATGGCTGCCCCAGAACGGCTCGCTGCGGCGCTGCCCTCGGGACTTTGGGCGTCCTCCGATGGCGGGGTGAACTGGGCGCATAGATCGGGCCACGTCGCGCCCGCGCTCGCCGCTCACCCGACCGAGCCATCCCGGATCGCCGCCATCACCGCAGACGAGGTGATCCTCAGTCATGACAGCGGGGCCTCATGGGCTGCGCTCCCGACCACGTGAAAGGACATCACATGAAACGTCTCGCCCTGGCCATTTTCCTGGCTTTAGGAACCCCGGCGCTCGCAGCCGAGCCCGTGACCATTTGGCGCAGTCCCAGCTGCGGCTGCTGCGACGCTTATGCCGAATACCTGCGGGCGGAAGGCTTCGAGGTCACCGTGATCGATGATCATGACTTCGTGGCCCGCTCTGTCGCCGCGGGCGTCCCCAAGCAGGGGGTGGGCTGCCACCTTGCCAAGATCGACGGCTATGTCGTCAGCGGTCTGGTTCCCGCCGAGCTCATCGAGCGGCTGCTTGAGGAACGTCCCGAAATCACTGGCATTACGCTGCCCGGCATGCCCGCCAACGCACCGGGGATGGCGCCTGAGAAGACCGGCACGCTACGCACTTACTCATTCGGACCCAAAGGAGTGACGGTCTATGCCGATGAATGACATCACACTCACCCCGGAGACAGGCTCGGGCGCTGAATTCTTACACTACCTCGCCGGGTTGGCTGCATGGCGCGATGATAACTGGGAGGCAGGCTGATGGGCGACTGTATGAGCCAGATGATGAGCGGGTCCATGATGGGCATGATGCTGGGTGGCGGACTCGTCCTGTTGCTGCTGATCGTGGTGCTGGTCCTCGCGACGGCAGCGCTGATCAGATATCTGCGGAGGCCCGAATGACGCGCCGGGCTCCCATCGCAGCGGCCGTCGCTGTTGTGGCGGCGATCGGTGCGGCAGGCTGGAACGCGGCGGCTCAACAAGCGACGGACGTCGAGAGCCTGACTTTCCTCGGCAAGACGGTCACCGCGGCGCAGTTAGTGCTTGGGCAGGAGGATTACGCCGCCAATTGCGCCTCCTGCCACGGGGCAAACCTGGAAGGCCAGCCCGACTGGCGCAGGCGGAACGAGAATGGTCGTATGCCCGCGCCTCCGCACGATGCGAACGGCCATACCTGGCACCATGCCGACCGCCAGTTGTTCACCATAACCAAGCTCGGTGTGAGCGCCATCGTGCCTGGCTACGAGAGCGACATGCCCGCCTTCGAGGGCATCCTTTCCGATGACGAAATCGTCGCAGTCCTAGCCTTCATCAAGAGCACCTGGCCCGAGCGCGAGCGCGGATTCCAGGCCGAAGTGACGGCGAATGACGAGGGCGGGTCATGAGCGACGGAGCCCGTCATGTCGCTCGCCCTGTGGGCGGAAGGTTGCTCGCGATAATCCCCCTCGCCATCGCTGCGCTGCTCTTCGCCGCCTTATACTGGGGGCTCTGGAACAAGGACGACCGGCTGCCCTCGACGCTGATCGGGCGATCAGTGCCAGATTTCGCCCTGCCGCCGATCGAAGGGCGCGACAACGGTCTTTCGTCGGAGGACCTGCGCGGCCAGGTCTCCATCGTGAACGTCTGGGCTTCCTGGTGCGTGCCCTGTCGCGTGGAGATGCCCCTCCTAGTCGAACTGGCCCAGACCGGGACTGTTCCGATCCACGGGATCAATTACAAGGACGCTCCCGACGCGGCGCTCGGATTTCTCGCGGAGCTCGGCGCCCCCTATACCCGGACCGGCGCCGACCGGAACGGGCGCGTCTCCATCGACTGGGGTGTTTACGGCCTGCCCGAGACCTTCGTTATCGATGGCGAAGGACGTATCGCCTATAAGCATGTTGGCGCCTTTGACCGCCGCGCGCTGGAGGACGAGATCTTGCCCGTCGTCCGCCGGTTGCAGGCCGAGGACGGATTATGAGGCGGCGTGACCTGCTTGCCGGTGCGCTGGCATTTGCCGCCACGCCCGCCGCCGCACGACCATTGATGCCGTTGCACGAGACCCCGCGCGAGATGCTCTCGATGCCCTTCGTGGATGGCGACGGGCGGGACCTGACGCTGGCGGATTTTCGGGGCCGCGTTGTTTTATTGAACGTTTGGGCCACTTGGTGCGCGCCCTGCCGCGAGGAGATGCCGACACTTGACCGTCTGCAGGCGAAGCTTGGCGGTGACGATTTCCACGTCCTTCCCCTCTCCATTGACCGTGCGGGGCTTGGGCCGGTGCTGCGCTTTTACAACGAGATTGGCATCCTACATTTGGGCCAGTACCTCGCCGAAGACATACGCGCGATGCGCGCCCTTGCCGTCATTGGCCTGCCCACGACTCTGCTAATCGACCGGCAGGGGCTCGAACGCGGTCGCCTGATGGGTCCCGCCGAATGGGACAGCGCAGAGGCGATCGCACAATTCCAGACCATCATCGCTGAAAGGAACAGATGATCATGCCTAACATATCTTATGACCAGGACACCATCCGACCGAGGGGTTTCTCGATTCCATTCGGACGCCGCGGCCTCATCCTCAGCGCTATGGCGCTGATAGGAGCAGGCTTGTGGCTCAATTGGGGCTGGGTGGCCGCGATCGGCGCTGCCCCCCTGATCCTTGCCGTCGCCCCCTGCGCCGCCATGTGCGGATTGGGTCTCTGCATGATGGGCGGCTCGAAATCCTGCGCCACCCAAAAGAATTCGGACGCTGGTCCGGAAACTGCGAGAGAGTGATCCTCGCCCCACCAAAAGGAGCAATCCAATGAAAACGATTCAGAAACACGCATTAGCCGCCGTTCTTGGCCTCGGGCTCACCACCTCTGCGGCTCTGGCGCAGGCCAATGGCCCCGACATGCCCAAGGAGCCGATGCAGGGCATGATGGGCGGCGATATGCAGGGCATGATGCAGATGATGCAGGCCATGGGTCCGATGATGGAGGCCTGCACCGACATGATGCAGCAGATGGCGCATCATCAACCCGCCCATCCCGACAGTGCGACGCCCCCGGCCGATCAGGACACGACCACAGCGCCCGAGGGCGGCTGACATCAAGACGCCCGGGCTGCGCCGCCGCCCGGGCGACCACCCTGAAGGACACGATTCGATGCACACCACGTCCAACTCAGATGTCTTGCGACGTATCCGGCGCCTGCTCTGGGCTGCCGTTGCTATATCCGTTCTGGCTTTCGGCGGCGCGGCTCTCTGGCGCGCCCAGACCCCTTCCGATCTCCCGGCGCCGCGTGTAACGGGCGAGGCCGCGATCCTGAACGCTTATACGCTGACCGAACATACCGGTCGCACGGTGACGGCAGACGCCTATGCCGGGCGCTGGCAACTGGTCTTCTTTGGCTTCACTTTCTGCCCTGACATTTGTCCGACGACACTTGCCTATATGGCCAGCATCATGGATTGGCTGGGACCGGAGGCAGACCGCGTCGCGCCGATATTCGTTACCGTGGATCCGGCACGCGATACGGTCGACGTGATGGCTGACTATGTTGCGGCGTTCCACCCCCGTCTGATCGGCCTGACTGGAACAGAAGCACAAACCGCCGAGGCTGCTGCCAACTTCCTGGTCTGGTACGAGCGGGCCGAGGATGCCGCCGCGCCAGACGGCTATCTCATGGCGCATTCCGGATATATCTACCTGATGCGTCCCGATGGCCGATTTGAAACCATCTTCCGGGAGGGTGATCAGCCGCCGAAGAAACTCGCCGAAGAGATTTCCGTGCGCATCAAGAAGGACGACAGAGCCGAATGAAGCTTTTTCTTGCAGCGGCCTCTCTTGCCGTATTCCCCATAGCAGTATTGGCGGAGGTGGTCGTGACCGACCCCTGGGCGCGTGCCAGCATTCTCGCTTCCCGCCCGGGAGCCGCCTACCTGACCCTCGTCAGCGACATGGACGACCGGCTTTTGTCGGCCACAACACCGGCAGCCGGTCAGGTAATGATGCACGCCTCCGAGACGGAGACCAACGCCATAACGCGCATGATCCATCTCGATGCACTCGACCTTCGGGCGGGGCAGACGGTGCGGTTCGCACCCGGCGGCATGCATCTGATGCTGATGGGGCTCACGGCCAAACTCGAGGAAGGCGGACAGTTTCCGCTGACCCTCAGCTTCGAGCACGCAGGTGACATTACCGTCGAGGTGCCGATCCTCGGCGTCGCATTCACAGCGCCGGAGGCAAATTGATGAGGCTCCTCACACTTGTCGCCGCGTTGCTGATTGCGGGCATCGCACCGGTTGACGCGCATCATCCTGGCGAACGACTCGACGAAGTGATGGCCAAGAAGGAGCCGGGCTTCGAGCCAACCGACCTACGCCGCCTGCCGCCGCTGGCGCTGACCGGAGCCGAGGGCGCCAGCCTCAATCTGGTGGATTTCGCTAACCGTATCGTCGTGCTCAGCTTTGCACCGGAGGGCTGCGGTGCGCCCTGCGCCAATCAACAGGCACTTTTGCAGGGGGTTCAGGAAGCGGTTAACATCACACCGATGCGCGACATGGTCCTGTTCGTGACAATGGGCAGAGAGGCGGCGGATGATCCGGGTTGGCAAGCCGGAAACTGGCGTCGTGCGACGCCCACCGATGGCACGGTGGCGGAGACCGCCAGGGCATTCGCCGCACTCTCCGCGCACGGGACGGATGCGCCCATGGTCCATATACTCGACCAAGGCGGGCGACATGCGGGCATCTTTCATGGGCCGGGCTTCGGGCGTATCAACACAGTGCTGTACATCAACGGCTTGACGAACGCGCGACCGCCCGAACCCGGGCTGCTGGACCGGTTGCTCGGAGCGTTCCGGTGACAGCGCGGTCGGAGACAGAGATGGTGGCGGGGCGTGACTGGCTAGCCGCGTTGCGCCGGTATTTCGCTTTCACCGCAGTCGCGCATCTGATCTGGGAGTTCGCACATCTGCCGCTCTACACGATCTGGCTAACTGGAACGACGGGTGAGCTTGTGTTCGCTGCGGTCCACTGCACTGGCGGAGACATCCTGATCGCGCTCAGCGCAGTCATGCTGTCCCTGTTCCTTTTCGGTAAGGGAGCATGGCCCGCGGAACGCAGAATTCCTGTCGTTGCGGGCGCGGTCGTCTTCGGACTCGTTTATACGATTTTCAGTGAGTGGTTGAACATCGAAATACGGGAAGCCTGGGCCTATCGCGACCTGATGCCGGTGATCCCGGTTCTCGGTGCCGGGCTCAGCCCGGTGCTGCAATGGATTGTTGTCCCTCTCACCGGTTTCAGTCTTGCAAGGGTGCTCCCGACCGTCCGCCGAAGTCAGGGGACCGTCAATGTTTGAACTGTCCGGGATCGGACTGATAGCTGCGTTTCTTGCCGGCGCAGTTTCCTTTGTCTCGCCCTGTGTGCTGCCGTTGGTGCCCGGCTATATCTCCTATGTCGCCGGGCATACGGCGAGTTCGATGGATATCGAGCCGTCGGATCGTCGACGACAAGCTGTTAGGATGGGCCTTTACTTCGTCGTCGGGTTTTCCACAATATTCATGGTGCTAGGCGCAAGCGCGACCGCGATCGGCCAGGTGCTGCTGAGTTACCGGTATGAACTCAACTTTGTGGGCGGTGCTATCGTAATCTTGTTCGGTCTGTTCATGATTGGCATGGCAAAGATCACAATGATGCAACGAGATATCCGTTTCCACCTGTCCGTTCCGGGTGGAAGGCCTCTTTCTGCTTATGTCCTCGGCCTCGCCTTCGGCTTTGGTTGGACTCCCTGCATCGGGCCCATCCTCGGTGCCATCCTGACAGCCAGCGCCGCATCGGCTACCGTCCCGGAAGGCGTCGCCCTGCTTGCCATCTATTCTGCCGGATTGGGTATCCCGTTCCTCCTTGCTGCCGGCTTTACAGATCGTCTGACACGGCGGTTGCGCACCATTGGCCAGATTGGTCGGCGGCTGCATCAAGTGGCGGGACTGGTCATGGTCGCGATGGGGATAGCCATGATGACAGGGCAGCTTTCGGTGCTGTCCTATTGGCTCCTCGATGCTTTTCCGGCCCTCGGCCGCATCGGGTAGCTGCCGCATTCAAATACGGATACTTGACTCCGTACTATAGCACGGACCTTTAGCCATTCTCCGAGCCAATGTGAAGAAGCGGTGCACAATCAGTTGTGCCGCAAATGAAATGGGCTCGGGAACCTGGACAAGTCGCCAAAGTTCAGGGTGTATCCGGTTTAGGTTTAATCTTGCCTGCGTTTCGGGTTTGCCGCCCCAATTTGCTTCCCCGGGTGTTCTGTGTTCAAGCGCGGAGCGAGGCCGCTTGGTGTTGTAGAACTTGATCCAGTCTTCGATGACCTGTCGCGCTTGGAAACCGTCCTGAAACTTGGTGAGCGTCGTGATCCAATCGGCACTCGTGAACTGGCTGCCCTGATCCCTGTTCATAATCTCAGGCGCGTCGCGTTTGGCGAGGGCTTCATCCAAGGCTTTAACGCAGAAGCTGGCATGCATGGTGGTTCGGCCTCCGCCAGGCCAAGATGCGGCGGGTAGCCCAATTCATGACCCCGACCAGAGAGAGGAAGCCGCGCCGAAAGTGGAGGAAAGTGATGTAGGCGCACCAGACCAGATCTGGCCGGTCGACCGCCATTTCCGCCAGACGCACCAGAGCGACAATCACTATTCCACGGAACGGCCAACCGTTGCTTTTTATCGACCTTAAGAAATCAGCCCGATAGATTGCGAAAACAATCAGAAGCAAAAAAACCAAATTAGCTGATTCATGTTTTGTTCTTGGCATGATAAAATTTGATTATGCTTTCACTTGTTTACCTTCGTCTGCGCCTCATTGATTCCGAGCGAAACCGCAATCGGGTTTACGAGATTGAGATCGATCGTGATCTATTTGGCGTCATTACAGTGACGTCACGATTTGGCCGACACGGATCCAAACTGCGGGATGTTGTTTCTATAGCTCGTAATCTGGATGAAGCATACCGTACCGCCGCTTGTGTTTTACGCCGGCGCCTATCCGCACGGAGGCGTCTGGGAAGTGCTTATGTGCTCACGATGGCGGACGGCGAATGCGCACCATTGGTAAGTCATTGGCAGAAAGCCGGCGGCGCGGATCAGCGCGGGGCCGTAATTTCGCGCATTAAACAGCGAAAACCCTATGTTTCGCCAGTCGAACTACCGTTATTCGCCGCTTAAGGATTTCCGGCAGCTTCTCATCCTGCAGTGTCGAATAGGCCGTCACACGCCGATGCATGACACTGAAAACCGTCGAGGGGCTGTGCAAACCTGAAGACATTCAACTGCTTCATCTGAAGGCGGAAAAAAACTGGCAACGACAACCGCAGGAGATTGGCGCCAGGATGTCTCATACATCACATCTTGGGACACTATCCTCCAAGACCTTGACCCAAATCAATGTACGCATTCGACAACTGACCTAAGTTCCATGAAAGCGGTGATCTTTTTTTGCACAGCATCCATGAAAGGACGACGCCATGAGACTGACAGTGAAGTTACCCGAATTGGCATTGGCAGGGGTTTTTATCGTATCGGTGGCCGCGACGGCTATCGCGCACGGTCCCGACTCTCAGGGCAGCGGCCAAGGACAGATGCCGATGATGGACCGTGGCATGATGGGTCAAATGCCGATGATGGACCGTGGCATGATGGGTCAGATGCCGATGATGGGTGGATCCGGTTACGGGCAGATGCAGCCTTTGCGGCGCGACCTGACCACCGACGAGGTCAAGCACATGATGGAGCATCGTGTCGCCTGGGCTGGGAACCCGAACCTGAAAGTCGGAAAGATTACGGAAAAAGACGCCGATACCATCGTTGCCGAAATCGTGACCAAGGACGGCTCGTTGGTTCGGAAGATCGACGTCGACCGTCACACGGGGCGCATGCAGGCGGTTCAATAGTCGAAACGGATTGCTTGCATTGCCTCCGTGAACTCAAGTGGGTTTAGTCATGCTAAAATACACATTCGCAATGGTTGGCGTGGTGGCGGGGCTGGCAACGTCACCACTGGCCCTTGCCCAACAAGCGCAAATTCCCAATTACGGTCCGCACATGTGGTCGGGCGGTTGGCACGGATGGTTTTTAGGGCCTATCATGATGATCGTATTCATCGCCGTCGCCGTGGCCGTGGTCGTTTTTATGGTGCGCTGGCTCGGTGGAACCGGCCATGGCGCCGCTCATCACGCGCACGCAGCCGTTAGAACGCCCCTCGAAATCCTTAAAGAGCGTTTCGCCAAGGGTGAAATCGACACGGAAGAGTTTGAGGAACGTCGACGAGTTCTTGGCGAATAGATCGCATCAAGAATCATTCCTAAATGTCAGATATTAGCTTAACTCGGCTGTTCAACGGATAAGCCTATCTTGCCCTGAAAGCAGACCTTGATTGGTGCATCCCACGATGGATCTCCGGATCTAAGGTCTTTTTCTCTTGGGGGCGTTTGCCTTAAATCTTGCTGCCGCTCAGTGCGGAGAAAGGACGTCGCTCCCTCTCTGCAAAGGCTAAACTCGCGTCCGCTCGCCTTGTTCCGGGACTCCCTGTTTTCGGGCCAAGACCCTTGCAACCGAGGCCCCCTCCTGAAGGCTGGACGATGCTTCTCCCGGAATGCCGGCCTTTCGCATCAAGGCCGCCGGTTGTGAGAAAGAGCTTTAAAAAAGTGAAAAATTAGCTTGAACCTACAGTCGCTATAGCATGTAAGCGCTCCATTAAACACGATCACATTCAGGCACAAGCTTTGAAACTTACCCAGTTACAGAAGGTCCTTTGGACGCTGGCAGGCGCAGGAGTCATCGCATCCGGATCACTCTCGCTATGGGTCGACTACCGCGGCTATTCCACGCGGCAGGTACAAGAGCCCGCTTTCGGGGCCGATTTCGAGCTGACCGATCATCAGGGCACAGTCCGGACCGACGATGATTTCGCCGGCCAATGGCTGCTGGTGTTCTTCGGCTTTACGAACTGTCCCGACATCTGCCCGATGACGTTGGCAGAAATTGCTGCGGTGATGGACGGGTTAGGCGAAAACGCATCCCGGATCCAACCGCTCTTCATCACAATCGATCCCGAGCGCGACACGCCCGAGGCGTTGGCGGATTTCGTGCCACGCTTCGACGCAGGCATCATCGGTCTAACCGGCACACCGGAGCAAATCGGGCAAACCGCGGACAGCTTCCACATCTACTACGACAAAATAGAGGAGGCTGCGGCGCCAGACGGATATACGATGGGTCACTCCTCGCAGCTTTTCCTGTTCGACCAGTCGGGCGGCTACGCAGCCTCTTGGCAATACGGCACGCCCGCCGAGGAGATTCTAACCGATCTGAGAGAGCGGATTGCGGAATGATGGGCCGGCTTTCAGGAGAAATGGCGCTGGCCGCCGCATGGGTTGCCGCGCTGGCCTCGTCGCTTTCGGTGCTTTTCATCGGTGAGGTATTAGGCCAGGCGCCTTGCATTCTGTGCTGGTATCAACGCACCTTCATGTTTCCGCTGGCCATCGTTCTCGGGCTCGGCCTGTGGTGGCAGGACCGGCGGGCGGGACGTTACGGGGTGGTGCTGAGCTTCGGCGGCGGCGCTGTCGCTCTCTGGCATTTAGGGCTTTACGTCGGGGTCATCCCCGAACCGATCCAGCCCTGCACCGCTACTGGCCCCTCCTGTACAGACGTCAACCAGCTTATTTTCGGCGTGCCGATTCCGCTTCTGTCAGTCATCGCCTTTGCGCTCGTCGGGGCCTTATCTGCTGCATCTCTGAAGGAAATCCGTTCATGACCCGCAAACCGCTCATCCTCTCCGTTCTCACTTTTGGCCTTGCGGTCTTCGCCGTCGCGGCCTGGTATATGACCCGACCTGGGCCGGAGACCACGACGGCATCGGCTGCACCGGAATATGCGGAGGCTTTGGTGCGTGGCTATTCGCCGGTCCTCGGACCGAAGGAGGCTCCTGTGACCATCGTGGAGTTTTTCGACCCGGCCTGCGAAGCGTGTCGCGCTTTCCACCCAGTGATCAAGGACATCATGGCCGAGCATGGTGACGCGGTGCGAGTCGTGCTCCGCTACACGCCGTTCCATGGGGCGGCCTCCGAGGAGGCGATCAAGGTTCTGGAGGCCGCGCGTATGCAGGATGTGTACGAACCGGTGCTCGAGGCCGTTCTACGCGAACAGTCGCGATGGGCGTCACATGGTGCGTCGGAACCGGGGCGGATTCTTCAGATCGCCGGTAGCGCAGGGCTCGATGCCGAGGTCGCGCGAACGCAGATGCTCGCACCTGATGTCGTGGCGATACTTAACCAGGACCGCGCCGACGTCGAAACCATGGGAATACGCGGGACGCCGACATTCTTCGTCAACGGTCGGCTCCTCGACCCGTTCGGCGAGACGGAATTGCGGACACGGGTGGCCGAAGAGGTGGCGGGGGCCGGGTCGTGATCGATGAAGGGATTAATGCGGAGGGTATGAGTTGAACCGAATGATTTTAGCTGCGCTCGCGGCTCTCAACGTCGCGCTCGCAGGTCCCTGGCCCGCACTTGCCGGGTCGGAAGACGTCGTGGTCGAAGGCGCGTGGGCCCGCGCCTCGGTCGGCACCAGCCGCCCCGGTGCCGCTTACATGACGCTCCGCAACACGGGTAACGAGGCCGTGACGTTGACCGGCATCATGACGCCCATCGCCATGATGCCCGAGATTCACCGCTCGACTACGAACGATAAGGGCGTCAGCACCATGGCGCCGGCGGGCGAAATCACCATCGCGCCGGGCGAGAGCGTCGCGATGGCGCCCGGCGGACTGCACGCGATGTTGATGCGGTTGCAGGAGCCGATGAACGAAGGTGAGTCGTTCCCCTTGACGCTCACCTTCTCTGGCGGAGGCAAGGTGATAATCGAGGTGCCGATACTGAAACTGGGCGCGCGCGGACCGGAGGGCTGATGCGGCGTCGCGCGTTTCTGGGTCGCGGTGCAGCGGGGCTGGGCGTGCTCGGCCTGACGCTCTTCGCAGGCTGGTGGCAGGTGGATGGCCCCGGCGCGCCCGAACCTGTCGGGCTGCGTCCCCTGGCGCTGCAATCAATGGATTTCCGTCTGACCGACCACGACGGAAAACCGGTGGGGCCGGGGTCATTGATCGGAAGAGCTTCCATAGTGTTCTTCGGTTTCACTTACTGCCCTGACGTTTGTCCCACTACGCTATCCGACATCACCGGCTGGCTCGACACATTAGGCGAGGACGCGGAGCGGCTGAATGCGGTCTTCATCACAGTCGATCCGGAGCGCGATACGGTGAAGGCTATGGCGGAGTATGTCGGCTATTTTCACCCCGCGGTCCGAGGCTGGACCGGGTCGGAGGCACAGATCGCCCGCGTGGCGGGAGAATTCCGCGCTCGCTATGAACGGGTGCCGACTGAGGGCGACGATTACACGATGAATCACACGGCCAGTGTGTTCCTGTTCGACGCGGGCGGACGGTTCGTCAGCACAATCGACTATCACGAACCAAGGGAGATCGCGGTGCCAAAAATCCGTCGTGCAATGAATGAAGCGGCTCGGGGGGCTTCATGAAGCGGCGGTGTCGGCTCGCAAGTATGGGGTTGATGGGCTGCCTTGCGGTGACAGTTGTCGCGGCATTCAGTTCGCTTGCTCAGGATTCTGCCTCACCCGGTCTTGCCGAAACCGCATTTGGGACACCAGACTCCGTTGCCCAGCCCGTGCAAGTCGATGCACGCGGACTACGCCTGTCTAGGCAGCGCCAAGATCAGGCTCCGCTCGAGGCAGTTCAGGAACTTGCGTCCGGTGCGCCCCCGCCGTCGGTCGAACGACACCTGACCACATGGTCGCGGGATATCGCTTCTGGTGAGACGCTTGATGCGATGCTCAGGGACGCCGGGCTCGCTGCATCCGACCGCGTCGAAGTGGCGTTGGCCCTCGGGGCGGAATACGATCTGCGGCGGTTACAGCCCGGTCATGCCGTCACAGTGGTGACCACACCTGACGGTGCACCTCGTCGTGTGCTGCTGGAAGTGGACGACGGCATAGTCGTCGAAACGGTATTCGGTGAGAGGCTGACAACTCGCGTCATCACACCCGAGCCCGAAATCGTAGCTCGTGTCGGAGAGGCGGTCATCGAGACCTCCCTTTTCGCCGCGCTCAACGGTGCCGATATTCCAGCACGCTTCGCGGTTGATCTAGCGCAGATGCTGGGCGGCAATGTTGACTTCCGGCGCGACCTTGGTGGGGGCGAGACGCTGCGCCTGCTCTGGCGCGAAGCCCGCGTGGGCGCCGAGATCGTGGGCCAGCCCGCGATCACCTTTGCGGCGCTCGATCTTGGCGACGTGATCTATGAGGTCATCTGGCCGGAGGACGGATCGGGCCGCGCCACGATTTATCGTGACGGAGAAGTGATGCGCGTCTTCTCCCAACCGGTCGAGGGCGCGCGGCTGAGCTCGGTCTTCGGGCGCCGCCGGCACCCGATCTACGGTGATATCCGCATGCACACCGGCGTCGATTTCGCCGCCGCACATGCAACTCCGGTTCACGCCACCGCATCCGGCCGCATCACTCACGTGGGCTGGCTTAGTGGCTACGGCCGAACCGTGGAAATCGCCCACGGTTCGAATGTGGTGACGCGCTACGCGCATCTGAGCGCGGTGCCCGAGGGCTTCGCCGCAGGCCAGCGGGTCGCGGCTGGCGACTTGATCGGGAATGTCGGCGCGACCGGCACGGCCACCGGGCCAAACCTCCACTACGAGGTCCTCGTGGATGGCCGCCCAACCGATCCCCTCTCCGACGACCAGCTCGCCGCGGCAGCGCAGATCACGGCGCAAGAAGAAAATGCGGAACGCCGCCTGCAAGAGGCTCGCTCCCGCCTCCAGGACCTGTTGACCTCCCGGTCGGCAAATCCACAGAACGAAAGGATCTGACCGCGTGCAACCCTTCACAGCGCTACTGGCCGCCACCCTCGTCTTCGCACCCGCAACTCAGGCCTTGGCGGATGCGACCCCGACCCATGTCCGCAAGACCAACGGCTGCGGCTGCTGTCTTGCTTGGATGGAGCATCTCGAGGAGAATCGCTTCGCGCCCACAGGCGAGAACATGTTCGCCGGGCTGCTCGTCCGTTTTAAGGTCGACAACGGTGTGCCGCAGCGCATGGTCTCCTGCCATACAGCGGAGATCGAGGGCTACATCGTCGAAGGCCATGTGCCCGCCGCCGACATCCGCCGCCTGCTGGAGGAGCGCCCCGTTGCCGTCGGCCTCGCCGTTCCCGAGATGCCACTCGGATCTCCGGGCATGGATCAGGGTCACAGGACCGAAGCCTATGACGTGTTCCTGATCCGGAACGACGGCACGACCGAGATCTTTGCGGCCTATCTAGGAGAGTGACGACCTTGAGGCATTTCAGACGAACCACAGGCATTGGACTTTTTGCAGCGATCGTCGCTTTGGCGGTCGACCAGCTTAGCAAGGTGCTTGTCGTGGTCTCGGCAGGTAAGCTCTCGGCCGGCGTGCCGGTCTTCCCTGGTTTCAACCTCGTCTTTCTGCGCAACGACGGCGTGAGCTTTGGCATGTTCGGCGGGACGGCACCATGGCTGCTGGTTGCGCTCGCGCTGTCGATCTGCTGCTGGCTGATGGCGGTGATGCTGCGCACCCGGAACCGCATCGAAGCAGCGGGCTGTGGGTTGGTCTTAGGTGGCGCGCTTGGCAACGTCATCGACCGGCTGCGTCACGGCGCGGTCACGGATTTTCTCGATTTTTACGTAAGCACTTGGCACTGGCCGGCCTTCAATCTCGCGGATACCTTCATCTTCTGCGGTGTCGCGGCGCTTCTTCTTGCCGGTCCGCTCGAAGCGCGTCTCGGGCAGGCGCGGTCCTGAGCCTCGCTGTCGGTCGCCGACCGGTCCAGACCGAAGCCCGCCGCTCTTGCCGCAAGGCTTACCTTTGCGTTCGGGCCCGGGTGGGGCGCCCGTCCCGACCTGGCCACCGTTTTTCCAGTTCGCTTTGGTTCCTATCGTCTTGTCGGGCCTATTCGCCTGATTCGTGAGACGGGGGCCGCGCGGGATCGTCCTAGTGCGAACTGCCTTTGGCCACCGCAATCTGATCTTGGTCTCAGAGCGGTTTCTTGAAGCGGGCCCGCGGGTTTGGTGGCTTCGCGACCAGCGCCCTGGTCGCTGGCGCAATCCTTTGGTCCTTCGTCACCACCGATGTCGAGTTGTCGCGTCTCGTCTCGGCCGGCCCGCGGATTGCCGATTTTCTCGTGCGGATGTTCCCGCCTGACCCGACGGTGATGGCAGAGATCAGGAAGGGCAGCGCGGAAACGCTAAGAATCGCGATCCTCGGTTCCCTCGGCGCGGTGATTCTATCGATTCCCCTCGGCATTCTCGCGTCCGAGACGATGGTAGCGCCAGCGCTCTACCGGCCGGTTCGAACGCTACTTGCCTTCATCAGGGCAATTCCGCTGATCCTCGTGGCCATGCTCATGGTGGGAGCTGTCGGACTCGGGCCGCTGCCCGGGATACGATCTTCCGTTTCGAACTGAATCTATGCGAGTCTTTGATACTTGGCATAGTCGGAGCGGGTGGGATCGGTTTCTATATCCAGACCTACGTGCGATCCTTCCAGTATGAAAAAGCGGCCAGCGTCACGATTGCGGTTGTCGTTATGGTCATCGCTATAGAGGCCATAAACGTTACTCTGCGCCGTCGATTTACCTGATCTTCACGCATAGATTTTTTTGATGGACGTTCCGTTCCTGATCATGGCGTACATTTCTTCGATCTGGCGGCCCGTGACGGCCATGCAGTCTGGCGTGCAGTCGCGGACATTCATGGGGTCGATCCCGCGCTGAGGCCCGCCATTAGTGAAGTTGTCACCGCCGGGAGCCGGGCCCTGCGCCTCAGCGGAAGCGATGTCTGCCGCGTTGGGACAGGAAATGCCGATTGAGAGTTGAAAAATTTTCCCGGATTTCGCTGATCGATCAGGTATGAGGCCTCCGCAGCACGCCGGATCAATGACCATGCGCCAGCGTGCCCTTCGCCACCTGCTCGCCCGCCGGTTCACCGCCCGATGGGCCGTCTTTGACCTGATGGCCGTTCAAAAGGCGCAGCGCATTGGCCACGACGAGCAGCGATACACCCACATCAGCCGCGATCGCGCCCCACATCGAGGCCATGCCGAACGCTGTCAGCCCAACGAAAAGCGCTTTCGTCGCGAGCGAGAGGCCGATATTCTGGCGGATGATGCTGATCGTGCGGCGCGAATGGCCTATGAGCCACGGAATCCTGCCGATGTCGTCGGTCATCAGCGCGATGTCCGCCGTCTCGATGGCTGCATCGGAACCGACCGCGCCCATGGCGATGCCGTAATGAGCTCGCGCCATGGCTGGGGCGTCGTTCACTCCGTCGCCGACCATCGCCACCATCTCGTGCGACGCAACCAACTTCTCGATCGCCTCGACCTTGTCTTCAGGCAGAAGCTCGGCGCGCACCTCGTCGATACCGACCTCGGCGGCGACCGCGCGTGCGGTGCGTTCGTTGTCACCGGTCAGCATGACTATGGTCTTGACGCCTTGGGCGTGCAGTCGCGCCACGATGCCCTTGGCGTCGGGGCGAATGCGGTCGCGCAGTTCGAGCAAGCCGAGCACTCCGCCGTCGTCGCCCACGACGACCATGGTCGCGCCCGCAGCTTCGATCCGCTCACGCAGGTCGGCGGGGATCGCTTCGGCAACCCCCTTCTCGGCGGCGAAGCGGTCGGAGCCGAGCCAGACCGCGTGGCTCCGAAAATGGCCTTCGAGGCCGCGGCCCGGCACCGTGCGGGTATCCTCGGCGGCAGTCACTTGCGAACCGGCGCGGTCCAGAACGGCGCGCGCTAGCGGGTGCGAGGAGCGCGCCTCGAGCGATGCGGCGACGGCGAGCAGATCGGCCTCCGACGTACCTCCGAGCGGATACACGGCGGCCACCTCGGGCTTGCCTTCTGTGATCGTACCGGTCTTGTCGAGCGCTAGAGCCGTGGTGCGCGCCGGCGCCTCGACATAGGCGCCACCCTTGATCAGCACGCCGCCCCGCGCCGAGGCGGTGAGCGCCGCAACGATGGAGACCGGCGTCGATATCACCAGCGCGCAGGGGCAGGCGATGACCAAAAGCACCAGCGCGTTGTAGAACCAGAAGCTCCAAGCCCCGCCCGCAATGAGTGGCGGCAGCAACGCGATTGCGAGCGCCAGCGCCATCACGGCGGGAGTGTAGACACGGGCAAACCGCGTCACCCACTGCTCCACCTCGGCGCGGCGGGAATGTGCGTCCCCCACCATGCGGACAATCTTCGCGAGCACCGTGTCGGACGCAACCTTCGTGGCCCGCACTGTCAGCGTGCCCTCACCGTTGATCGTGCCGGCATAAACCTCGTCGCCCGGTCCCTTGGGGACAAGCGCGCTCTCGCCCGTGATCGGCGCCTGATCGACCGCACCCGCGCCGTCCGTCACCTCGCCGTCGAGTGGGACGCGATCACCACCACGCACAACGAATCGGTCGCCCACGGCAACCCGTTCGGCCGGCACGACCGCTTCGACCCCGTCGTCGCGGATCACCCGCGCCGAGGGCGGGGCGAGATCGAGCAACGCCGCGACGGCATTGCGCGCACGCCCCACGCTCCAGCTTTCTAGATAGAGCGAAAGCGCGAAGAAGAAGGCCACGGTCGCCGCCTCGAAGAACTCGCCGAGCCCGATCGCGCCGGCGACGGCGACTACCATCAAGAGGTTCATGTCGGGCGAGACCCTGCGGGCCGATGACCACGCCTTGGGCGCGACGAGCCAGACACCGAACAGGATCGCCAGGCCGAATAACGTCACCTCGGTCAGCGGCATCGGCGCCTCGCCATGGCCGGCGAACAGCCCGAGCGCGCCACCCAGGCCCGTCTCGACGATGTGATAAAGGAACCCCGCCGCCCAGAAGCCGCCGCTCAGCGCCGTGAACCGTCCCTGCCGCAGCAGATGCGCGGCCCGGTCGGCCTCGGCATTGTCCGCATCCCACGGACGGGCGCTCATGCCCGTGCCGGCAACCGCCTCGAGAATGCGATCGTCGGAGGCATCGCCGGCCGTGTCGAGCACCGTCATGCGCCCGTTGATGACGTCGAAGGCCAGATGTTCGGGCCCGCCGACTTCAGGCCCAACAACCTTTTTCAGAATTGACACCTCCTCGGCGCAATCCAGGCCGGTTACCAAGAAACTGCGACCGGATACTTCTCCCAGTGAAGTCACCATACCGTGGTTGGTACTGCAGCACCTGTCCACGCCATCATCATTGCGGCCAGGCTTGTGACTGCATTGACCGCTCGCATTGTCAGAGCAGTAAGTTTGTCTCGAGTGTTCTTGCATGACCCAGCCTCGTTTTCCCGATAGTGCGGATTATGTAATTGCTACAGCGACTAGAGCTTCAAGAGGAAAATCGCACTTGTTTAACACGCTTCATCCGGTCGTACTCGATCAGGCCAGTCCATCTTTTTAGGATAGGTCGTTCGCAGCGCGATAGCTTGCCTAGACATTCAGAAGTGAAGAGAAATATCCCGCCTGTTTGAAATACAAACGGCAATTTCCTCGGCGATGTTATCAGGCAGACGGGTTTGTCCGCGCAGGCCGATCGTATCGGCGATGGCTCGATCATATTCCTCGATCTGCGGGCGCAGTTGATCGATTGCCCCCTCACGCCAAGTAACTTCCTTTTCAAATAAGACGACAGCTTTTGCCATACCCTCACGCGCCCAATTTGCATCAGGCGACTCATTCTTGAATTCCCGCTTTACCTTATACAATTGACTTCGGATTTGGCTCGTACCTGATATCTCGGCCAATGAGGCTATGGCTTTATTGATGTTATCAACTGTTGACGTCGCCATTCCGGATTGGACGAGGAGACTCAACCCCCGGAACTGGGGAGCGGCATTTTTTAATCGTCCTGTATCCGCCAACAAAATCATGGCCGTTTTTACAGGTTCATATGCGTCATCGACACTACGTCGAAAAATTTTCCGTGCGTTGTTTTCTCGTTCCAAAACCGATGAAAACTCTTCATGCATCGCACTCCATTCGGTCGGGATTTGGGCCATCAGTTCTTCACGGCGGATTTTCAGTCGAGCTCTATCGTCTCGCAGGTCGTTGAGTTCTTCCTCTGTTTCAGCGCGTTGGCTCTGCGTGATCGCGATATTTAGTTTCGAAACGGCATCATCGATCCGGCGAATGTCGCTTTCGACACCGCGCACGCGAGACAGAACGGGGCGGTAGAACACCGCCGCTTCTGCGACCTCAACGTAACCCTGCTTGATATTCTGCATGATCGCGAACGCACGCTCTGCGGCGGTCAGCCCTCTTCGAAAATCGACGCGTAGTTCTTCAGGGAGAGTGGAAAGGTCCGCTCTTCGCATCCGCTCGATGGCGGAGCGGATTTCGGCACCGTCGCTTTCGAACTTTCGTGCGACGAAATTTTCCATACAGACCTGCAGCCGTGGATTTGTCGTAGGTGGAGCGTATTCCGACAGCAACAGATTTCTGTTGGGAAGGTAATTAACCAGCACCGGAAATATGAAAACGAGGCCAACAGCCACGAGTTGGAGGGCGATGAATGGAATGACCCCCTTATAGATCTCCGTTGTTTTGATGCTTGGAGGAGTGACACCACGCAGATAGAATAGCGCGAAGCCGAACGGCGGCGTCAGAAAAGACGTCTGGATCACCAACGCCAACATCACACCGAGCCAGAGCGCGCTGACATTGGCGGCTGGGTCCGCAAGGATAATTGGTGCAATGATTGGCACGACAACGACTGTTATCTCGATGAAATCGAGAAAAAATCCCAGTATGAATATGACCAGCATAACAACGGCGAACTTGTTCCAGAAGCCACCGGGTATGGAGGCTAGGAAATCCTTCACCAAGGCTTCGCCGCCAAATGCGCGGAAAGCCGCGGTGAGCATTACCGCGCCGAGCAAAATTGCGAACACCATCGCCGTGGTCTTCGTAGTTTCCTCAACCACGTATTTCAGTGTCCGGTCCTTCTTCAGCGTACGCCATCCGCTCCAACCAACTGCGTAAACCAGAACGGCCGAGGCGATGCCCGCGAGCGTTACCCCCAAAACGTTCTGAGCAGACTCAATTTTCCGCAGGTTCACATCAAACAGGCTGATAACGATCCAGATAGCGCACGTCGCCAAGGCGGCTAACAAGACTGGCCAATAGGCCCGCCGTTCTCCCTCGCAGAGACGATATCCGGCCATTACCGTTGCACCAGCAGCGCCGATTGCCCCCGCCTGGTTGACTGTTGCCACTCCCGACATGATCGAACCCAGAACCAGTAAGATCAGGGTCAGTGGCGGGAACAAGGCGAGCAATGTCCTGCCCACCAATCTGCGAGCGTCAGCCCCTGGAAGATTCGATGCAGGAGCCATGTCTGGGCGAATCGCGGCGACAACGACCTGATAGAGAATGTACAGGCCGACCAACAACAGCCCCGGGACGAGCGCCCCCATGAACATGTCACTGACACTGGCAGATGCCACGTCGAACTCACTCGGCATCATCAGCTCGCCGCTGGCGACCTTGTAGAGCGACTGGCGCTCTTGGTTCGCTTTGTATACGGCAGTGGTCAACTGGTGATTGAGGATAATCAGCACGATCGACGGCGGGACGATCTGCCCGAGTGTGCCGGTCGCAGCAACGATACCGGTTGCCATCTGCTTCGAGTAGTTTGTCCGGAGCATAGTTGGCAGTGAGATCATCCCCATGGCCACGACTGTGGCGCCGATAACACTGGTCGTTGCGGCGAGAAGCGCGCCGACAAGCACCACCGATATACCCAATCCACCGCGAAACGATCTGAAAAGCTGGGACATCGCCAGCAGCAGGTCCTCTGCGATCTTCGAGCGTTGCAGCATAAGCCCCATGAAGATGAACAACGGGATCGCGATCAAAACGTCACTCTCGTCTGACCTGTAGATTCGGCGCAGGTTGGTGACACCTGCCGACAGCCATTCCCCGGGCGTCCCCCCGTGTACGAAGTATGCGTTGGGATCGTCGGCCAGCAACTGACCCGCGAGGGCCGCCACGGCAATCGACATGATTGCTGCACCGGGTATGGCAAGCGCGACCGGGTATCCCGCACCAAGAGCGAGACAAAGGAGGGCAAGCAACAATACAAGAAGAAAGGGCTCCATGGGATCTACGGCCCCTCCCTGGTCGCGGGATGGACGGTCCCTGCTACCGCATCACAATTACGTCCGCCGGGTTCCCCACGACAGTCGGCTACCGCATCAAAAAAAGTGCCGACAAGCTCGACCAGCATCGTGATAGCGAACACCGCGATAAACACAGTCATCAAATAGAAGACGTACAGGCCGTTGCCGATGCCCTCGATCTCAAAGGTCAGCAGAGCGCTGTTGATGATAGCTGCTTTCCCCGAGGTCCCGACAATCAGGATCAGCCAACAGAACGGCATTCCCAAAAGCACAGCGCCGCATGCATTGACGACGCTTCTGGATCTAAGACCTAAGGCCGTATAAAGAACGTCGATCCGTACGTGCCCCTCCTCACGCAGGGCGTATGCGCAGCCTATCAGAAACAGCGGCGCGTACCAGAAACGGACCAAGTCCGCCATGTAGTCTTGCTCATAGGAAAAGACAAAGCGGGAGATAACCAGCAGCAACTCGGCAACTACGATCAGTAGGGAAAGCCAGGTCACGCCGATCGAACGCGTAATTGAAGCAATGATGATTGCGACCCCGACGAGGGACATATGTACGTAACCCCCACGGAATTCTGCTCTCATGAGCTGCTTGAACAGCTCGTCCCCGGCCATCGCGGCAAGCAGATTCTCGCCCCGCAGGAACGCAAGACTGAAGTCGACCAGGCCGATCAGCAGGACCGACCAGAAGGCAGTGCGAATCAGGAAGGAATTGATGCGGACGATCCGCTCGCGCTCCTCGCGCAGAAGGCGAAACCGGTCCAAGACCAAGTACGACGCGACAAAAAGAACAGCGATGCCGTAGAATCCGGCCTGAATCATCGAGGAGATATCTGCGGTTTCACCCGTTACCCCGGCAGGCCCCGGCCATCCGCGCCAATAGGTCAGATAATTATTGAATAGAAAGGCAACAAGAACGGCGAGGCTGCCCCAGCCGAACAGCCGAGTGAAAATAGCAAGACATATCCTGGAACGCCTCGCATTGTGATCTGGCTCAAAATGAGCTCTGTTCCAAACAGTTTTTGTTTGCGCGTCGTAATTCTCAAGATTCATTCTGATGGAAACCTGGCTGGCATAACCCCGACGATCGTCCAGATCACCTCTATGGAAACTACATCATTGCCCCCCCGAATACCCGCACCGAAGACAACTCCACTCTCTGAGATCGCCCACAGCATGTAATCACCGACAATCGTGTGCATTTGGTTCATGTAGGCGAGCAAAGTCGGTGACGGATTGGGCGATTTTACCGCTTCGCCATCGCCCATACCGCTACTGCCATCACACGAAGCACGGTTCTCATGATAGAGGCGGCGGCCTGACCGTATGATCGTTCCGTAGAAGGCGGCGGGATTTTGCCCGTCTTGATGCTCCAGCGGAACGCCTTGATGCATGAACGTCCAAAAGCGCTTCATTCTCTGTTGCATGTGAGGGCTCATGCTCTTAGGCACCCACATGCCGCGAGGCATCCTGCATGGGTTAAATGTATCCCGAGAGTCAGGCAACCGTGATGCTTGGGCAGAAACTTTAGTTCCGGCGACTGATTGGCCGATCATGAGAAAGGAAGCCGCTAGGAGACGCTCTGCCGTTATTGATCGAATATTCCTTCTATGCAGCACGGTGTTCCTCCGACGCCCCTTGAGACCCGATTTGGTTTAAAGTTGGTTCGGCGCACTATTTTTCCTAAAACTGAGTGGTTTCAAACGTGCCCCTCTCCCGCAGTGACGATGTTGACAAGGTCCAATTTTCCACTTCCATAGAAGCGCTCTGCAAGCCTACACTCTCTAGTCACTATAGCTTCAAGGGGGTTTCACTATGGCCGTTGAGCTTTCAATCGGTCAGCTTTCCGAAACAACGCGGTGCAAGGTTCCAACCATTCGGTACTACGAACAGATTGGGATGATGCCTGCGGTTAGTCGCACTAGTGGCAATCAACGGCGATATGGGCCGGAGCACGTTAAGAGACTCCAGTTTATTCAACATTGCCGCGATTTGGGCTTTCGTCAGAACGCCATAATCGAGCTTTTGGCCCTTACAGCTCAACCAAGTCAAGGATGCGAGGTTGTAACAGAAATAGCCAAATCCCACCTCGAAGAGATCAACCGTCGCATCGCTCGATTCTCAGGACTTAAACTAGAGCTCGAACGAATGATCGACTCCTGTAGCAGCGTAAATATTTCTGAGTGCCGTATTATCGAGGGTCTTGCGGATACTTCAAACGCTGATGCTTCCTAACCCACTTGGCAGCATATCCATTAATCGGTCATCCGAGTCTGCGCTCGATAGAGCAAATCGGTATTTACGGTTCTGGCGTCAAATCCCCAAAACGGCTTTCGGTAGTATGGTTACCAGTGCGGGAAATAACAGCACCGCGGCTATCATTAAAAGCTGGATCGCAACAAGTGGGATGACGCCACGGTAAATCTGCGCCATTCGAATGCTGTCAGGAGCCGCGCCTTTGAGAAAGAAAAGCGCAAAACCAAAGGGTGGGGTCAGAAAGGAAGTCTGAAGAACCAAGGCAACGAGAGCGCCAATCCAGAGCCGGGCCAGTTGTTCTGATCCAACATATGCAGAAAAATCAAGCTGGCTTATTGCCGGGTAAAGAATTGGCAATGAGACTAGAGTGATCTCGATCCAATCGATGAAAAAGCCTAGCACAAATAAAATAATCAACACGACGGCCAGCACACCAAAATCGCCGATCGATAGATCTTCGAACAAGCCAATCGCTATGTCGTCTCCTCCATAAAACCGGAACACCAACGAGAAGATTCCAGCTCCTAGGACCACGAAAAACACCATTCCGGTGATCACCATCGTGCGAACCAAGGCTTGACGTAGTAGGGCAAGATCAAACCCGCGGTATAAAAAGATCATCGCACCGCCACCGATGGCCCCGACAGCCGCCGACTCTGTCGGCGACACCCACCCCGCGACGATAGAGCCAAGCACCAATGCTATGAGTCCGACCGGCAGAACCAGGCTTCGAATAAGATAAATAAGTATTGAGCGTCCATTTTCGGACGGCATGGCTGCCGCACCGGAACGTGGGCGCAGCACATCAATTACAATAAAATAACAAATGAAGGCCCCCGCCAAGCACAGTATAGGCAAGATTGGCGCTAGAAACATACTGCCAATCGTCAACTCCATTGCATCCGACAAAAAGAACAACATAATCGCTGGCGGTGCTATCACCCCAAGCGTCCCGGCGGCCGCGATAACGCCGCTGGCGACTTCAGGACGATAACGCTGGGCCATCATGGTTGGTAAGGCAGCGGCGGCGATAGTAGCGACTGAAGCCCCAATCACGCCGGCAAGTGGCGCCAGCAGCAGGCCAATCAAGATCACCGATACGCACATGCTCCCGGGGGCGCGGCCTAAAATACGCTGTAAACACAGGAGCAGTTCTCGCGCAGCGCCACTGACTTCAAGCGCAACGCCCATAAATAACAGCATCGGTACAGCCGGATAGGTTAGATTCTCACCGATAGACATGTAAATCTTACTCGGAATGAGGAAGAGCGACTGAACCGGATACTCACCAATAACAACACCGAGCAACCCAAAGCCAACTCCAACCCCAGCAAGAATAGCCCCAACGGGAAAGCCCGACATTAGTAGGAGGGCAAGAACTATCAGCATGAGATGGGGGAGGTAATCCACCAAGATCATAGCTCGCTTCCTCGATCAATCGTCGGAAAGGCAAAACGGTAGATACCCGCCAAGAACAGGAGCAGAGCGCAGACTGGCAGCGCAGACTTGACTATCCACCGGGCGGACAGCCCCAAAGCTGCGCGAGACCCTTCTCCCTGAACAAAAGAAAGCCAAGTCATTTCAGCGCCAAACCAGAATAATATAAGACAAAACGGAAGAAGGAGCACCGTCAACAAGATTCGCTCGAGCCTTCTTTTTATACGGGCAGGGAGGCGTTCACGCAGAATATCAACTCGGACATGGCGCTCTTGAATATAGGTGTATCCAATGGCGAACATCACGCAACCGAAGAAGAAATGCCAGGCAAGCTCCTGCAATAAGGTCGAGCTGAAATGAAAAAGCCGCCGTCCGACGATGTCGTAGCCCGACACAAGAATGAGTGCTGGCAAGAAAATCAATGCTGCAGCGGCCCCACCTAGCTCGACGAGCCGTCTACAAGCAGATAACCAACCCTGCATCGCTTTCTGCCCCCTCACCTAAATCTGCCGCAATGAGAAATCTAGTACCTATAGCTACTATAGGTTCAAGCGATCATTTTGGGCCGGGCTGGTTACCTATCGACCGTACAGTGCGATGATCGTATCTGGTTCGAAGACGAACAGTTCAGTTCCGCCGATCAGAATGCCCGCATCAAGGCGGCCTGATCGTCGGGAGCTGAAGAAATGACCGACCGCTTTGGGTCGAAAACGGCCTTCAATCGAGATCATGTGACTTTAGAAAAGAAAGAAGCGGCTTCCGCCCCCTGAGTCCCATCGCGAACACACACGAACGTCGTGGCGATTTTCTTACCTCCCCGGTAATTGGCTTCCCCACCTCCCACCAGCATTGTTCCCGCATCACATCAGCGGGAGAAATGAACATGCCGGCATTCGCCATCGGGCATCTGACCGCCGTCAGCATGGGGCCTGAAATCGTAGAATATCTGGAACGGATTGATACCACCCTGGCGCTCTTTGAGGGCCGTTTCCGGGTCCATGGCGCACAACCGGAATGCGTCGAGGGTCAGTGGGCGGGCGACCTTATCGTCATTGAATTTCCGGATATGGAGAAGGCGCGCGCCTGGTATCGCTCGGATGCCTATGCGGCGATCCTGCCGCTGCGCAGCCGGAACAGCACCGGGAACATTATTCTGATCGAGGGCGTCCCCGGCGATCACAAAGCGGCGGACATTCTCACCCGGGCGGCGTGATCCTGTTTCAGCGCACCGTGAAATGCCGGATGAAATCCGGGTCCGGCTCTATCCCGAGCCCCGGCCCGCCCGGCAACCCGACGCTGCCGCCGCTTTCCTTCACCTGCTCGCCGACCCGGAGCGGCTCGGTCAGCAACTCTTCCCGGAACCGGTTCGGCGTGGTGTCGTATTCCAGCATCGGCTGGACCGGGTGTGCGCCGCCGGGCAGATCCGGCAGGGCCGCCAGCAGGTGCATGTTGGTGGCGACGGCCACGGCAGAGCCCCAGACATGATTCACGATCGGCATGAAATGGGCTTCGGCCAGCGCCCGGACTTTCAGATACTCGGTGATACCGCCCAGCCCGCAGACTTCCGGCTGCAGCACGTCGACGCAGCGGTTATGGATCAGATCGCGGAAGCCCCAGCGGGTGAACTCCCCCTCCCCGCCGGCAATCGGCATGTCGAGGGCGAGGCAGAGATCGCGATAGCCCTGCCGGTCCTCCGGCGCCACCGGCTCCTCGAACCAGGCGACGCCGAGCCGCTCCAGCTCACGGCCGAGCGGGATGGCCTCGCGCGCCGTATAGGCGTGGTTCGCATCCACCATCAGACCGATATCCGGGCCGATCGCATCGCGCACCGTCTCGACCAGGGCGATATCCTCTTTCACGCCGCGCCCGATCTTCATCTTCATGGCTTTGTAGCCGGCGGCGCTGATCGCCGCGCTCTCGGCCGCGAAGCGTTCCTTCAGATCGGGCACCCGCTGCAGCATCATGCCGTAACCATAGACCGGGATGCGTTCCCGGAAGGCCCCGCCGAGCAGCCGGTAGACTGGCACCCCGTGGATCTTTCCGGCCAGATCCCAGAGCGCGATATCGACGCCGGAAAGAGACTGGATCGGCATGCCCTTCTGTCCGTGGTCTCGCAGAAGGTTATAGACCTTGTGCCAGATCACCTCGCGCTCAAGCGGATCCATGCCGAGCACCATCGGCTGGATGACACGCTCGACAATGGCCTTGTTGGCGAACGCGATATCGCCGCCGCCGAAACACTCACCCCAGCCGGTCATCCCCTCATCCGTGGAAACCTCCACCAGATGGGCCGTGCGCTTCAGGTAATATTGCTGGGAATAGCCGAGCTCTTCGTCGAGATCGTACTGGAGCACATGACTCCGGATGCCTGTGATCTTCATGAGCGACAGACCTGCAATGTTGCCAGTCCCGGAAGCCTAGATCATCCGGGACCACATCGGCCACGCGCTTTTCACGGAACGGTCCGGACACGGGGCGAGCACGCCAAGCCGCCCCGTGCAGTTATTCAGGACGGCATGTCATACGTGGTGATCGTCATCTCCGCCGCTTCCTCGCGCAGGGGAATGATCGCCTGATAGGCATCCGAGGCGTACCAGGCTTTCAGGTCCTGCATGCTCGGGAAAGAGGCGATACCGGTGGCCTGATGGGTGACGGCGCCGCCGGTCAGAACCTCTCCGGCTTTCCCGCGCATCACCATTTCACCGCCGAACGGCTTGAAGGTTTCCGCGGCCTTCTGTGAATATTCCTGCATCCTGGCCGGATCCTTGACTGTCACCACAGCCACAAAAAATGCCGTCATCGCAAACTCCCTGATTTTCCAGCAGATCGACAAAACGCACGAGGCGCTTTATGCAGATAGCCGGACAGAACACGGATAATCCGTTTTGTCCATATATGTACAAATCATAGGTGCGTGAGCGGAAATGGCACGGCCCAGCAAGTTTGACAGAGACGAGGCCATCGAGACTGCGATGGAAGCGTTCTGGCGCGCCGGGTACCAGGCCTGCTCCGTCAAGGCGCTCTCCGAACGTCTTGGCATCACCCGGTCAAGTTTCTATAATGCGTTCGGCAGCCGGGAAGCCCTGTTTCGCGAGGCCCTTGCCCGGTATGGCGACCAGGCCCCCGACCAGGCCTTTGCCGATGCGCAGGTCAACCCGGGCGAGGTCCGCCGCCGGATCACCGGAACATTCCGCGCCGCCTGCCGCGCCCGTGCCGCGGATCCCGATGCCAGGGGGTGTTTCGCGATCAAAAGCGTGGCCGAGCTGTGCAGCCGCGACGAAGAGCTCGGTCCGATCGTGACCGATATCGTCAAGGCGAATGTCACCCGGCTGGAACATTTGCTCGCGTCCGGCAAGGAAACCGGGGAACTGCCCGAAAGCCTCGATCCGCACGCCACCGCGCTTGCCCTGAAGACCGTGCTGGTCGGCCTCAATGTCGTCTGCAAGGTTATTCGTGAAGAGGAAGAGCTCTGGCTCTCCGCCCGCACTGCCCTCAAGGCACTCGACCTGCTTGAGGAAGATACCGCAGCGTGACGTAACTATTAGTGTCACACATCCCTGCCGTCTGGTCTCTAATCTTTCAGACCAACGACGGAGCGACGAACATGCCTCTGAAAGTGCCGGATACAAAAGCCCTTAATGATCTGGTCCAACAGGCCCGGATCGGGGACAAAGGCGCGCTACAAGACCTTGTCCGGGCTTCGCAGGATTCAATCTACACCCTGGCGTTGCGCTTTCTCATCAATCCCGACGATGCACGGGACGCGACGCAGGAAATCCTGATCCTCATGATCACCCGGCTCTCAACCTTCGAGGGCCGGAGCGCTTTTCGCACCTGGGTCTACCGGATCACCGTCAATTACCTGCTGCGCTCCCGCAAAATCCAGAGCCGCACACTCACCCTGAGCTTCAAGGCTTTTGAGGAAGACCTGCATGCCGGCCTGGTCGAGGATCCGGCACCGGCAGCAGATGATGTTGCCATGCTCGGCGAACTCCGCATCGCCTGCACAATGGCTATGTTGCTTTGCCTGGATGTGGAACATCGCACCGCCTTCGTACTTGGCGACATTCTCGAACTCGATCACAGGGAAGCGGCGGATGTGCTGGAAATCGCTCCAGCCACTTATCGCAAACGCCTGTCCCGTGCGCGCTCGGAGGTCGTCGCCTTCTCCGGACGGGTCTGCGGCCTCGCCAACCCAGCGGCGCAATGCCGCTGCCCGCGCCGCCTGCCCGAAGCACTCCGCCTCGGACGGCTCGACAATTCGCGCCCGCTGACACAAAGCGCCGATGCAGATGACTACGAGAAAATCCTTGCCCGCACGCGCAGCATGGAACGGGACCTGGCCGCGCTCTCTCTACAAAAAAACCCGGCCCTGTTTTCCTGCCCCGATGACCTCGCCGCCACGGTACGCGCCATCGTCGCCGAACAGCAGCTGCACTGAATATCCGCGCCGTCTGAATCTCATCGCCGCCCGTTCACGCAGGCTTATGCGATTGCCTTTGCGCGCGCTGGGTTTGTGTCGACCTGCGCGCGTTTCCCCCATACGACACGAAAAGGAATTTCCTATGGAAGACAAACAAGCCGTTCTCTCCACCATCCTGACCATGACCACCAATCTCGAGAAAGGTGATCTGGACGGTGTCATGGCATCCTACGAACCCGGCGCCTCAATCCTGTTCGAGCCGGGACAGCAGGTTGCCGACGCAACCGTCGCCCGGCAAATCTTCAGTGAACTCGCTGCCACCAAACCGACCGTTCATTACGGGGAGCATGAAGTCTATGTAACCGGCGATATCGCTGTGCATTTAGCACCATGGGGCATGCGAGGTACCAAACCCGGTTGCGAGGACGTCACCATGGGCGGCCTCACCGTCGCCATTCTGCGCCGCCAACCGGACGGTAAATGGCTGATGGTGCTCGACAACCCGCACGGCTCCCATGCGCTTGAATCTGCCGCCTCGGAATAGAATAGCTGCACGGGCCGCTCCGCAATACCCGTGAGCGGCCCGTGCGAGTATGAATATACAGCGTCGCGACCTTTCTCATGGGCGCGTAAAGGGTCAGCCAGGAAGTTCCGGAAGCCGGATCGGTGCGGCCCGTTGCGCGAGGATCGCGTAGATCGTTGCTCCAATGACCGCGAGGCCGGCAGCCGAGCCGAACGTCACGGCTTTTTCCGGACTGAACAGTTCGAGGAACGAGGACAGGAACTGGCCCAGAAAAACTGCTGATGAGAGATAGGCCAGATTGCGTCCCCGCACCGCACGCGGGCTCCTCTCAACAACTTCGTGATTAGCCAGGGGAATGGAAAAACCGAATGCGCCTCCCATCATAAAGCCCGCAAAAATCAAGGCCGGTAACGAAGGACTGGACAGATAAATTGTGTGAGCCACCGCGTAACACATGAAAGCGACAAGAAAGACCGTACGGGTCCCTGCGAGTAACTGAATCCGGGGCATGAGGGCTGCGGCACAAACTGCAACGAGCGAAACGAACGCCAGATAATATCCTGTCATGGCTTCGGAAGCTCCCATATCGGCGAGCAGACCGGGCAAGGTAATGAAACCGGCGAAAAACAGGATCAGTGACAATGCTGCTGCAAAGTAAATGTCCCCGACCCAGTTCACGCCATCGTCCTGAGCCACAGCGTCATCCTCTACCGCAGGGGCTGGATCAGGAATGGAAACCGCGACGAGAATGCAGAACAACCAGGCCAGCAGATAGAGGCTGAAGGGAAGACGCCAGCTGATTTCCGCCATCAGTCCAGCGGCACTCAGAAACACGACACCACCGAGCTCAATGGCCATCCCTTGCCGGGCGATCATACGCAAGCGCTCGCCACCTTCGAAAAACTCGGAAATTAATACCGTCCCGCCAGCCATCACGAGCGCGGTCGCGCCACCAAGCAGAAAACGATCGAGCAATAACAATGGGACACTGGTGATAATCGCCCCTATCACTCCCAGGAAACCATAGAGTAACAGCCCGAGCATCACAGCACGCCGACCGCCCATACGGTCAATCATGCGCCCCCCCATCGGCCCGAAAACGACCACCCCCAAGGAAGGCAAGGTGATCAGCCAACTCGCATTCTCAGCCATGCCGACATGACCGGCTATCCGCGGGAGAGCGGGCGCGATGGCGCTGCCCACCATGATGGTCAGCGTCGCCACACACAGCAGGGCTGCGGTGCCCCATTGGGTCAAGGAAGGTTTTCCGGTCATAGTGATCTACAATCGTTAGGAGACGACTGACACAATAATAGACTATAGTCCACTAATTTACGAGACTACAGTCTTCTTTGATGAGAGACGATATGACCAATGACAACAAACCGGGCGGCCGCCCTAGGGATGAAACATCGGCACCGGCAATCAAGGCTGCGGCGCGGCGCCTGGTGACGGAAAAAGGCTACGAGAATGTCAGTATCAGTGAAATTGTGCGTGTAGCTGGCGTAGCGCGTCAGACGCTCTATCGTCGCTGGTCAAGCAAGGCAGATCTGGTGCTGGAAGCATTTTTCGAAACTGCCGGCGAGCCGCCCACGCTCTCGGGCAACGCCGGATTAACGGCTCGCTCGGTGCTGGAAAAGTTCCTGGCAGACGTATTTGACAGCCTTGCACGCGAGGGAGATGCCATCAGCAGTCTGATTGCCTGCGCCCAGAGCGATCCTGAATTCTGTGAAACCTTCAAAGAGAAGTTCGTTTTCCCGCGTGAGCAGATGGTTCGCCAGATCTTGAACAAGGCTTGCTCGGAACGCGAATTACCGCCATCGGCCGATATCGACACGGTCACGGCAATGATCCACGGCGCATTCTGGTACCGGCTTCTGACCAATCAACCGCTCGACCGCCCCTTTGCCGCCGCCCTCGTCTCCTCGGTCTTTCCGACACGTCCGACTTAGGTCTCGCCTGTCCGTCACCCCCGGCGAGCAGCCCGGGCGCTGCGCCGTGTTGCCAGCAGCAGGTTGGTCTCCGAACTGGCGATGCCTTCAATCAACCTGATACGGCGCAGCACATCATCGAAATCCGTCAGGGTCTCGGCGCCGATCTCCGCGATCAGATCCCATTTTCCATTCGTGCTGTGCACCGCGCCGACCTCGCCGATGCCGGTGAGCTGGCGCACCACGTTCTCGGTCCCGCGTCCCTCGATCTCGATCAGCATGATGCCGCGCACGGGCATTTCCGACGCGTCCCCGCGCAGCACCACCGTGTAGCCGAGCACATGGCCGTCCCGCTCCAGCCGTTCCAGCCGGCTGCGCACCGTGGCGCGCGACACCCCGACCGTCCCGGCAAGCTCGGAAATTCCTGCCCGGCCGTCCCGGCGCAGCGCGGCGATCAGTTTCTGGTCAACAGCATCCATTTTTCAAATCGTCATATTTAGTTTATCATATTGACCATATCATGGATCAAATTGCGCAAATTGCCATCTATTTTGCGCCAGAGAATTGCCCGCATACTGACATCATGGTCGGCCATCATTGGTCCGCGGGCGCGTGATCCGCACACCATTCATGGAGTTGAGAATGAGCGATCCCCGTTCCTGTGTTCTTGTCGGCGCCCCCGTTCAGATCGGGGCAGGCCAGCCGGGCTGCCTGATGGGGCCTGACGCATTCCGCACCGCCGGGCTCGGCCGGGCGCTGGAAAGCCTTGGCCATTCCGTCGAGGATCTGGGGAATTGCGCCGCCGCGGAACTCGCGCCGCGCAGCCATCCGAACAAGGCGATCAAGAACCTGACGGAAACCGCCGGCTGGGTGGAGACGCTCACCGAAGCCGCCTATCAGGCGAAGCAGGGCGGACGCACACCGATCTTCCTCGGCGGCGATCATGCGCTGGCGGCGGGAACCCTTCCCGGCATCGCCAAGGCCGCCAGGGAAGACGGCCGCGAGCTTTTCGTGCTCTGGCTCGACGCCCATACCGACTATCACGACCTCAACAGCACCGAGAGCGGCAATCTGCATGGCGTCCCGGTTGCCTATTTCACCGGCCGTGACGGCTTCGACGGTTACTTCCCGCCGCTCGAGGTGCCGGTGAAGCCCGAGAACATGACCATGATGGGCATCCGCTCCGTCGATCCGGCGGAGCATCGCGAGTTGTTGAACCAGCCGATCGAAGTGATCGACATGCGCGCCATCGACGAGCATGGCGTCAACACTCTTCTGAAAGATTTCCTGGCGCGGGTCGAAGCGGCGGACGGCATCATTCATGTCAGCCTCGACGTCGATTTCCTCGATCCCGAGATCGCGCCTGCGGTCGGCACCACCGTCCCCGGCGGCGCGACCTTCCGCGAGGCGCATCTGATCATGGAAAAGCTGAACGATTGCGGGCGCGTCAGCTCCCTCGATCTGGTCGAGCTGAACCCGTTTCTCGACGAGCGCGGCAAGACCGCGCGCCTGATGGTCGACCTGACCGCGAGCCTGTTCGGCCGCAAGGTCATGGACCGGCCGACACGTTCTTTCTGAGCCCTGGCCTTTCTGATACCCCGAACCACGGAGACACTCATGGCAAACGCCGCAGACTTCATCGCCACCGAACAGCGCCTCGGCGCACACAATTACAAACCGCTGGACGTGGTACTGTCCCGGGGCGAAGGCGTGCATGTCTGGGACGTGGACGGGAAACAGTATCTCGACTGCCTGTCCGCCTATTCGGCGGTCAATCAGGGCCATTGCCATCCGAAGATCTTTGAAGCGATGGTGACGCAGGCCAAACGCATCACCCTGACCTCCCGCGCCTTCCACAATGATCAGCTCGCCGGTTTCTACGAAGACATCGCCCGGCTGACAGGCTCCCACAAGGTGCTGCCGATGAACTCGGGCGCCGAGGCCGTTGAGTCCGCCATCAAGGCGGTCCGCAAATGGGGTTATGAGCAGAAGGGCGTGGAAGAGAACCAGGCCGAGATCATCGTCTTCTCCAACAACTTCCACGGCCGCACCATCGGCGTTGTCGGCTTCTCCACCGATCCTGTCGCGCGTGGCGGCTTCGGCCCGTTCGCGCCGGGCTTCCGGGTGGCCAAGTTCGGTGACATCACAGCTTTCGAACAGGCCATCACACCGAACACCGTCGCCGTGCTGATCGAACCGATCCAGGGCGAGGCCGGCGTGATCATTCCGCCCGCAGGCTATCTGAAGCGGATGCGGGCGCTCTGCACCGAGCACAACATCACGCTGATCCTGGACGAGATCCAGTCAGGCCTCGGCCGCACCGGCAAGATGCTCGCGGAAGAGCATGAGGAGATCGAGGCGGACGTGACACTGGTCGGCAAGGCGCTGTCCGGCGGCTTCTACCCGGTCTCCGCCGTGCTTTCGAACACCGAGGTTCTCGGCGTCCTGCAACCGGGCCAGCATGGCTCCACCTTCGGCGGCAACCCGCTGGCCTGCGCCATCGCCCGGGCTGCGCTAGACGTGCTGGTGAGCGAGGGAATGATCGAGAATTCCGCCGAACAGGGCGCCTATTTCAAGGCCGGGCTGGAAGACATCCGCTCCAACGCGGTGAAGGAAATCCGCGGCCGCGGCCTGATGCTGGCGGTCGAGCTGCAGCCGGAAGCGGGCGGCGCCAAGAAGTACTGCGAGGCCCTGAAAGAGCGCGGCATTCTGGCGAAAGACACACACGAACATTCCATCCGCATCGCCCCGCCACTGGTGATTACACGGGATCAGGTCGACTGGGCGCTGGAGCGGTTCCAGGATGTGCTGACCAATCTGCACTGAATAATAATCCAGTCAGACGCCAGCATCCGGAGCCTGAAGAGATCCGGCTCCGGATGCAAAAGCAGTCACGGGCGCTGAAGGCTCGTTACCTAGGCCGGGAGAAGTCCCGCCGCGCGATAGCTGTCGATCATCCCGTCAAAAAGCGAGATATCCGAACGGCTCCGTGCCATCAGCTGCGCGCCTGCAATGGCAGCGAAGATGGCGCCTGCACGCTGGTCGCATTCCTCAGAAGTGCCTATGCCGGCTGATGACAAGGCCTTGCTAAGCCATCCCACATGGACATCTGCAAAATGCCGCACCTCTTTTTTCACGAGGTCGGGCAGGTCGTCATATTCCGCGGCCATGAAGCTGCACAGGCACATGCGATTGCCATTTTCCAGCGCCCGGCGGAACGTCACAGGATATTTACGAAGACAGTGCAAAGGATCCGGAAGCTCGGCTGACATCGCCTCCAGATAAGCTGCCGAGTCCTCCCAATAGCGCCGGGCCACTGCTACCGCGAGATCCGCTTTGCTTGGAAAATGATAATAGATGCTCGCGGATTTGATACCGACTTCAGCCGCCAGTTCACGAAAGTTCAATCCGCCGTAACCATGTGCCTGCGCAGTCTTTTTGGCTGCTGCCAGGATAGCTTCCTTAGCGTTCTCGCCCATATCCCGCCTCATCAAGGTATTCTGCATTCTACCAAGTGATAGATAGCCATTGACCGAATGGATTAATAGCCTATGAATTATCTACCAACTGACAGGTAGAGAGCTTAATCATGAAAATTTACGACTGGCACACCGGCCCCTATCCGGCGCGCGTGCGGATCGCTCTGGCCGAGAAAAACCTGCAGCCGCTTGTCACCTTCATATCGGTCAACCTTTGGAAAGGTGAGCACAAGACGCCGGAGTTTCTGGCCAAGAACTATTCCGGCACCTTACCGGTGCTTGAACTCGAGGACGGGAGCTTCATTGCGGAATGCACCGCCATCACGGAATATCTCGACGCGCTTGATGGCCTTCCGACGCTCACAGGCCGGACGCCGCGTGAAAAAGGCATGATCCACATGATGAGCAAGCGTGCGGAGCTGGAACTGCTCGATGCCATAAGTGTTTATTTCCATCATGGTACGCCCGGGCTTGGGCCCGATGTCGAGATTTATCAGAACCCGGAATGGGGTTTCCGCCAGCGCGACAAAGCCATAAGAGGCATGCACTATTTCAACGACGTCCTGGAAAAACAGCCCTTTGTCGCTGGCGATGTCTTCTCGATGGCCGATATCACGACAATAGGCGGTCTGATCTTTGCCGAGCGCGTGGACGTGCCGGTGCCACAGGAATGCGGCGCTCTCCGGGCCTGGTACGCAAGAATGCAGGAGCGTCCGAGCGTAAGGAACCGGGTGACAATGTCAAAATTGACCGAAGAGGCATGACCTGCCAGCCGTCATTCACTGAGTGAGAGACACACCACGCGCCAGCATCCGGAGCCCGAACAGACCCGGCTCCGGATGCCGGATGCGATAGACCGGGATCGCGGCGAGATAATCCGCCATGCGGGCATTCGCGATGAAACGGTCCCGGAACAGGTCCTGCCGGAAAGCGTCGCCTGCATGCCCCAGCACACCGCCGGTCAGATAGACGCCACCGCGTGCCCCCACGGTCAGGGCCGCATTCGCGGCAACCGCCCCCAGGAACACGGAGAACCGGTCCAGTACCTCGCGGGCGACCGGGCACGCGTCATCGGTCAGCCGGGCCATGACATCGGCACCGGCCTCGGCCCGCTCCGCCACCCCGTCACGCTCCGCCCCCCTGTCCCGCTCCGCTATGGCATTGAACAAAGCCGCCAGCCCCGAGCCGGACAGGACCTCTTCGGCTGAAACCGGCACGGTGCCGTGTTTCAGCCGGCGCATCAGATCCGCTTCTTCCGCATCGCAAACCGGCAGGCTGACATGCCCGCCTTCCCCATCCAGCACAGTCCAGCGATCTTCCGAGGGCACCGCGATCCCGACACCAAGTCCCGTCCCCGGCCCGAGCACCAGCTTGGGCCCATCCGGCATCGCAGTGCCGTCCTTGACCAGTTCAAGATCAGGGCCGTCCAGATATGGCAGGCCGGACGCAACCGCCGAGAAATCGTTCAGCAGATCAAACCGGCTCCAGCCGTAACGTCCCGCGACAGCTTGCCGGGAAAAGCTCCAGGGGCAGTTGGTCAGGGTAAAGAGGTCACCGGAAACAGGCCCCGCCACGGCAAGAATGGCCCCGGCCGGGCGGTGCGTGGGCGGAAGCCCGTTCAGATAAGCGTCAAGCGCAGCTTCCAGGCCGTCATGCTCTGCCGTCAGAAAACGGGCCTCGGCCTCAAGCGCGGTGCCATCGGTCAGTGCCAGCCGCAAGTTCGTGCCGCCGAGATCGCCAATCAGTGTCCTTGCCGTCATCCGCACCTCTCAGAACCACACTCATGGGGTACCGGAAGAGGCGCCCCCGTGCAACCGGACGGGCATGCGGCTCGACCTGCCTGCGCCATCGAAGGTAGGCTCTTATCCGGCTGGATCGCGTACTGCTGACGGAGGCGTGATTTCACAGGCCGTGCCGGAACAGGCATATGCATCACCAGATGCAAGCGGGAAAAATCTAATGGAAAGTATCTATTACGTCCTCTCATGGGCTTGTCACCGGCGGTGCAAGCATTGCTACGAGGACAAGTTCCGGCCCTATGTCCGCGACGAGCTGAAAGCGGTCGTCAGTGCGGCAGAAGAGAATTTCCCCCGCATCATCGCGAACCTGCCCGAACGGCTCACCTATCTCGATCTGCAACAACCGGACGACAACGCCCCCGGCGGTTATGTCGAGCGGAACAGCCGGATCATCGTCTCCGGCGGGGAAGTGCTGATCGATCCCGTGCGGGAGAATATTCTTTATCCCGCGCTGGAAATGATCCGGGACAAGTACAAGGCGCAGGGCGGCGTCCGTCTCGTCGTACAGACCACGGGTGACCTGCTCACCGAAAAGATCATCGGCGAGCTGCTGGAACGCGGCATCTACATGATCTCGGTCGCCGGGATGGATGATTTCCATGTCGGTATGGAGGGCGAGAAGCGGGTTCCGCTGCAGGAACGGCTGACCCAGTGGTTCAAGGCCGCCGGCATGCGCGATTTCGTGCATGAACCGTCCGAACGGGCCTGGGACGATGACGGACCGGCCTTTTCCTTCTTTGGTGCCACGGAGGATGCCTGGATCGGCAAGATCTGGCCGCGCGGCCGGGCCTGGAAGAACGGCCTCTCCAAGGCGACCATCAACGACAATTTCTGCAATGTCTGGTCCGGCGGCCTGAATTTCCTGAACCGGCGCTATTCCGGCTCGGAAGTGTCCATCGATCCGAACGGTGACGTTTTCCCCTGCTGCCTGAAAACCAAGGCGCCGCTCGGCAACCTGACGGAAGAGCCGCTGGAAGACATCATCGACAGCCTGGTCGGCCACCCCGCCTTCGAGGCGATCTCGATGGGGCACCCGGAACGCATGGGGATCGCCCATGGCTGGGACGTCGAAACCTTCCTGAAGAAGTCGGAGACCATCACCGTGAAAGGTGAGCCCTACCGCAATCTCTGCATCGGCTGCGACCGGTTCCATACCGAAGTGCTGGCAGGCGTTCTGGAAGAAGCCCGGCGGCAGCGCCTCAGCGGCCGCTCAAGGGATGCGGCGGAGTAAGAACCACCCCGGTCAGATAATCTCGTCCTCGTCGAACATCGGATCCGCCTCAAGCTGGTTGGCAAGCTGATCGATGGTCGTTTCCGCCTTTCGCCGACTGGTCTCGGCGATGTGGAACAGGGCATCGCCCTCATTCAGCACCGGCAAGTTGGTCCGGCCGATAATGATTCCGGTGGTCTCCGCCAGAACCTGGATTTCCACTTCCCCAAAAGGATCGGCAATCACCCCCAGCAGATCACCTTCGACAACATACTCGCTTGTCCCCTTGAAGGCCCGGAGAAGCCCCCCGGCCGGAGCACGAGTCCAGGAGCTGCTAGAGGCTTCCACCGCCCGCGCCCGGGGTTTCGACACACCACGCCCCCGGATCATCGACATTTCCTGCATGACCCTGAGAATTCCGGCGACACCCGCCCGCGCCGACTGCTCGTCGAACCGCAGCCCTTCGCCCGCTTCATAAAGCAGCATGTCGATGCCCCGCGCTTTTGCCGCTGCTCGAAGAGAACCGTCCCGCAGCTTCGCCCGGATGATCACCGGCGCGCCGAAGGCATGGGCATAAGACAATGTATCCGCCTGCGTTGGCGAGATCCGGATCTGCGGCATGTTGGTGCGGTGAATGGCGGCGGAATGAAGGTCGATCCCGAGATCGGACCGCTCCACCACTTCCGTCATGAAGAGATGCGCCAAGCGCCCCGCAAGCGAGCCTTTCTCGCCACCGGGGAAGCTGCGGTTCAGATCGCGCCGGTCCGGCATATAGCGGGAATGGTTGAGGAACCCGAACGTGTTGACGATCGGAACAACGAGCAACGTTCCGCTGACGCTGTTTACCTGTGAAGAGCGCAGCAGCCGGCGGGCGATCTCGACCCCGATCACCTCGTCGCCATGCACGGCGGCACTGACGAACAGGGTTGGCCCCGGCCGTCGCCCGTGGATGACATGGACCGACAGATGCACCGGCGTGTTGTCCGACAGCACACTGACCGGGATATCGACTGTCTGGCGCGTGCCCGGGGCAACCGAAACCCCGCCAATGACGAAATCCGGCCGTTTGGCCATCAGCCTTTGCCCTTTGTCTTGGTCTTGCCTGCCTTCGCGCGGGCTTCAATATGTTCGATGATCTTGCCGGCAACGTCGATGCCTGTTGCCTTCTCCACCCCTTCGAGCCCGGGGGAGGAATTCACCTCCATCACCACCGGCCCGTGATTGGAGCGCAGCATGTCGACGCCGCAGACATTCAAGCCAAGGGTCTTGGCCGAGCGGATCGCGGTTGCCCGCTCTTCCGGGCTGATCCGGATCGCCTTGGCGCTGCCGCCCCGGTGCAAATTGGACCGGAATTCATCGTCGGCCCCGGTGCGCTGCATGGCCGCGATCACCTTGCCGCCGACGACCAGGGCACGGATATCGGTGCCGCCCGCTTCCTTGATGAATTCCTGCACCAGAATATTAACCCCGGCGCCCCGGAAGGCTTCGATCACCGATTTGGCGGAACGGTCCGAATCCGCCAGCACGACGCCGATGCCCTGGGTGCCTTCCAGCAGCTTGACCACCAGCGGCGCACCACCGGCGAGGCTCAGCACCTCTTCGGTCTGCTTCGGATCATGGGCGAAGGTGGTGACCGGCAAGCCGATACCGTCCCGCGCCAGAAGCTGCATCGAGCGCAGCTTGTCGCGGGAGCGGCCGATGGCCACCGATTCATTGAGCGGATAGACCCCCATCATCTCGAACTGACGGAGGACGGCAAGGCCATAGAAGGTCACGGAAGCGCCGATACGCGGGATCACCACGTCGTATTTCGGCAGCTTCTCGCCGTTGTAGTAAACCTCGGGACGGCGGGAAGCGATGTTCATGTAGCAGCGCAGGGTATTGACGATATCCAGCTCATGCCCGCGCGCTTCCGCCGCCTCCTTGAGACGCAGATGGGAGTAAAGGTTCGGATTACGCGCCATCATGACGATTTTCATCGTTCTGCATCCCCGTCGATTGGTTTCAGAAGGTCCGGATCGCCCAGTAAAAACGAGCGGCGCGGGTTTACCAGCATCCCGCGGTCCCGGATGGCCGTTCGTCCGAGTATCAGATCGAACTCCATCTTCTCCCTGTTCGCCAGTGAAACATCTATGTGCCAGTGATGGCTACCGAGAACCAGCGCGGTTCGAACAATCAGCCGGCGTTCGGGAACCCCGCCGGTATTCTTGATATCCCGCTCATCGACAACCGGCGCCTCGATCCTGACGCCTCTGCGGCGGCTGGGAATCGGGATGATGAACCGGACCCAGATCTGGTGATCCTTCTCGAAGAGTCTTTGATCGACGGCATGCAGGGCCGACGTTCGCGCGCCGGTATCGATCTTCGCTGCCAGCGTTTCGATGCCGTAGTCCGGCAGGCTAACCATCTCCCGCCAGCCAATGATCTCCGGTGGAGAAAGCGACTTTTTCTTCTTCAATTGCTGTATCCGCAATAGCCTGATGGGTGACCGAACCGCGTCAGGGAGATTAAAGCAACCCTGCCGGCAAACAAGAAAGATGGCATCGGCCCGCGTACACCCTGGGGAGGGGAATCGATATGACCGGCAAACGCTGGAACAGCAGCATCCTGAGCGATTTTGCAACGGCTCTTTTCGAGACGGCGGGATTAGACACGGACAAGGCCACGACCATAGCAGCCGCGCTGGTCGAGGCTGACATGATGGGGCACACGACCCACGGCATGCAGCTTTGCGCGCCTTATCTGAAAGCGCTGAAAGACGGCAGCATGCGCCGGGAGGGCAGCCCCGAAGTGCTGAGTGATCGCGGGGCGGTCGCGACATGGGACGGGCGCCGCCTGCCGGGTGTCTGGCTGACCGCCCGCGCCGTGGACCAGGCCGTAGAACGGGCGAAACTCTATGGCACCGCGAGCATTGCCATCCGCCGCAGCCACCACATTGCCTGTCTCGCGGTCTTTCTTGAGCGGGCGACGCGCGAGGGCTGCATGGTGCAGATCACCTGCTCCGATCCGGCCGTCGCCAGCGTTGCCCCCTATGGCGGCACAGAGCCGCTGTTCACCCCGGACCCGATCGCGGTTGGAATTCCCACCAGCAATGACCCGATTCTCATCGATACCAGCGCCTCCATCACCACCAACGGCATGACCGGACGCCTGCATGGCGAAGGCAGGAAGCTGCCCGGCATGTGGGTCCAGGATGCGGATGGCGCGGCAAGCGACGATCCGGGTGTGCTGTTCACCGACCCGCCCGGCACCATTCTGCCCATCGGCGGGCAGGAATACGGACACAAGGGATATGGCCTGGCCCTGATGATCGAAGCGCTCACCCAGGGGCTTTCAGGACATGGACGTGCCGACCCCGCGGAAGGTTGGGGAGCCAGCGTGCATATACAGGTGTGCGACCCGACCGCTTTTTCCGGCAGGGACGCCTTTAACCGGCAAATCGACCATATTGTCTCAAAATGCCTCGCCAACAAGCCCGTCCCGGGAAGTGCCCCTGTCCGGTTGCCGGGGCAAAATGCGATCCAGAAACGCAAGGACTCCAAGGAAAAAGGCGTGCTGCTCTATCCAGGCATCATGGAAGCACTACAGCCCTGGGCGCAGGAATACGGGATCACTCCGCCCGCCCCGTGACACGCGTATAGCGCGCCGGAAAACGACCGGATCGCAACTACTGATGCTGCAACGCGGAAAATTCCTGTGGGAATAACGGTTCAAGTTCTTGCAATGCGAAATTGAGCCTGCAATGCTTCGCTTCCTAATCGGTCAGGACAGTCAGTCCGACGGCTGTGCAGCGCAACGTTTCTTATTTGCTTTGCAGTCCAGAAACCGGCCTAACGAACAGGAGTGGACATGAAGAAATTTCTTGCTGCGTCGGCGTTAGCCTCGCTGGCGATCGTCTCGGCAATTCCGGCGGCTCATGCCGGCAAAGCCGACGACAACCTGAATATTGTCTGGGAACGCGAGCTGGAGAATGTTGATTTCTATTTCAACACCGCGCGCGAAGGCATCATCTTCCAGCGCCTGACCTGGGACGCGCTGTTGTGGCGTGACCCGAAGACGATGGAATACAAGCCCCTCATCGCAAAGTCCTACAAATGGGCAAACGACACCACGCTGGAATTCGTCCTGAACGAAGGCATCACCTTCCATAACGGTGAAGAGCTCGACGCGGACGACGTGGTTTACACCATCAACTGGGTGGCCAACCCGGATAACGGTGTGAAAACCCAGAGCAACGTCAACTGGATCAAGAACGCCGAGAAGGTCGACAAGTACAAGGTGCTTGTTCACCTGAAGAAGCCGTTCCCGGCAGCACTCGAATTCGTCTCCGGCACCCTGCCGATCTATCCGCAGGACTATTATTCGAAGGTCGGTCCGGACGGTATGGGTCAGAAGCCGGTCGGCTCCGGTCCCTACAAGGTGGTTGAGCTTGAGCCCGGCAAAAAGATCGTCTGGGAAAAGTTCGACGGTTACATGAAGGGCAGCCCGAAGGGCACCCCGACCATCGGCAAGATCACCCAGCGCACCATCCCGGAGCGTAACACCCAGATCGCCGAACTGCTGTCCGGTCGCGCCGACTGGATGTGGCGGGTTCCCGCCGATCAGGCCGAGCGCATGGAAAGCTCCGGCCGGGTCCAGGTGGTCAACGAAGAGACCTTCCGTATCGGCTATCTGACGATGGATGCCTCCGGTTCCACCGGCGACACGCCCCTGAAGAACCCGCTGGTCCGCAAGGCCATTTCCTACGCCATCGACCGTGAAGGCATCGTCAAGGCGCTGGTGCGCGGTAAGTCCTCGGTCGTGAACTCGGCCTGCTTCCCGTCCCAGGTCGGCTGCACCGACGACGTCACGAAGTATCCGTTCGATCCGAAGAAAGCCAAGGAACTGCTGGCCGAAGCTGGTTATCCGGACGGTTTCACTCTTGATTTCTACGCCTATCGCGACCGCGATTATGCCGAAGCAATGATGGGCTTCCTCAATCAGGTCGGCATCAAGGTGAATTTCGGCTTCCTGAAATATGCCGCGCTGCGTGACAAGATCCGGGCCAAGGAAGTGCCGATGGCATTCATGACCTGGGGGTCCAACTCGGTGAATGACGTTTCCGCCATCACCAGCCACTTCTTCGGCGGCACCAGTGACGACCTTGCGAACGACACGGAAGTTCAGGCACTGCTGAAAAAGGGCGACACCACGGTCGATACCGCTGCCCGCAGCGCCGCCTACAAGGAAGCGCTGCAGATCATCGCGGACAAGGCCTACTGGCTGCCGCTCTGGTCCTACAACACCAACTACGCGTTCTCGAACGACCTGAATTTCACTCCCTCTTCGGATGAAATTCCCCGGTTCTTCAACGCGAGCTGGAAATAACACCTAACGGTACGCCGGCTCCCGGACCTTCGGTCGGGAGCCGGCGATCTTTTCTTCAGATATAATTGGGCCGCCGGACAAACCGGCGCCTGTGCGGGACGCACGATTATGCTGGTCTTTACGCTCAAGCGCCTTGTCCTCGCGTTTTTTGTCGCGGTGACGGTATCGCTGATTACATTCTCCCTGACCTATGTCGCGGGCGATCCAGCCATTGCGATTGCCGGGGAAGCAGCGACCGACGCGGACATCGCTTACGTCAATCAATTATACGGCTTCGACCGCCCCATTCTGGTGCAGTACGTAGACTGGGCCCTTGGTGCCATTCGGGGTGATTTCGGACAGAGCTTCTACTTCAAGCTCCCGGTCGCGGATCTGCTGCTGGAGCGCCTGCCCGTTTCCATGATCCTCGGTGTATGCGCCATCAGTTTCGCGATCATTCTGTCGATCCCTCTCGGCGTGCTCGCCGCCATCCGGCCGAACAGCTTCCTCGACAGACTGGCCCTTGGCATCTCCGTTGTCGGACAGGCCATGCCAAGCTTCTGGTTCGCACTGCTGCTGATCCTCGTCTTCGGCGTCAATCTCAACCTTCTGCCGATCACCGGATCGGAGAGCTGGCAGCATTTCGTTCTGCCGACGATCGTTCTCGGATATTACGCGACGCCGGCCATCATGCGGCTGACCCGTACAGGCATGCTCGAAGTGCTCGGCTCCGACTATATCCGCACGGCCCGGGCCAAGGGCCTGCCGCTGCATGTCATCCTCTTCAAGCACGCCCTGCGCAACGCGGTGATCCCGGTGGTCTCGCTCGCGGCGGTCCAGTTCGGCTTCATGCTCGGCGGCTCCATCGTCATCGAGAGCATCTTCGCCCTGCACGGGGCCGGCTATCTCGCCTGGGAATCGATCGGCCGGAACGACCTGCCCGTTGTGCAGGCCGTGGTGCTGATCTTCTCGCTTTTCTACATCGTCCTGACATTTCTTTCGGATCTGCTGAATGCCTGGCTCGATCCGCGTATCCGGGTGGGCTAAGAGCATGACCACAACAATCACGAACCGAGGCCTGCCCGCCGCCGAAGACATTGTCGGCCCGACTCCGGGACAGCAGATGCGGCGCCGGATTTTCGGCCATTACGGCCTGCTGTTCGGCGGCGGCATTCTCATCATCATGTTCCTGATGGCGATCCTGGCTCCGGTCCTTCCACTGCATGACCCATACGCGCAGGAACTGCTTGCCCGCATGCGACAGCCGGTCTGGATGAACGGAAACTGGGACCATATCCTCGGCACGGACCATCTCGGCCGGGACTTTCTCGCCCGTCTGGTATATGGCGCCCAGATCTCCCTGCTGATCGGTTTTGCCGCCGCCTTCATCTCCGGCATCATCGGCACCAGCATGGGCGTCGCGGCCGGATATTTCGGCGGCCGGGTGGATATGATCGTCACCTTCCTGATCACGGTGCGGCTGTCCATGCCCGTGGTTCTCGTGGCTCTCGCCGTTGTCGCCCTGATCGGCGGCTCGCTGACGGTGGTGATCAGCGTGCTTGGCCTGTTGCTGTGGGACCGCTTCGCGGTGGTCATGCGATCGGCGACAATGCAGATCCGGCAAATGGATTATGTCGCCGCCGCCAAGGCCGTCGGCTGCTCCACGCCGCGCATCCTGCTGACCGAGATCCTGCCGAACATCGTGAACAGCCTGATCGTCGTGGTGACGCTGGAAATGGCGCACGCCATCCTGCTTGAAGCCGCCCTGTCCTTCCTCGGCATGGGCGTCCAGCCGCCAACCCCTTCCTGGGGCCTGATGGTTTCCGAAGGCAAGGAGCAGATCTATTTCGAGGCCTGGATGATCACCATTCCCGGTATCGCGCTGTTCCTTCTCGTGCTCGCCATCAACCTTGTCGGCGACGGCATCCGTGACGTCACCGCGCCGGAGCACAGGAACTGATGTACGCCCCCCGTATTTCCCCGAATGGAGCGCAGCATGTCAGCCGTTCTTGAAATCAGCGGCCTTACGGTCGACATCCCTGTCGCGGCGGGTGATCTGCATGCCGTGCGCGGCATCGACTTCTCGGTCAATAAAGGCGAGACGCTCTGTATCGTCGGCGAGTCCGGCTGCGGCAAATCCCTGACGTCCCTTTCGATCATGGGCCTGTTGCCGAAGCGGGCGAAGATCAACGCGGACAAGATGCAGTTTACCGGCACCGATCTGCTCAGCCTGAAAGAGCGCGAGCTGGCGGCCATTCGCGGCAACCGGATGGCAATGATCTTCCAGGAGCCGATGACCTCGCTGAACCCGGCTTACACCATCGGCAACCAGTTGATGGAGCCGTATCTGCGGCACAAGAAATCAAGCGACAAGGAAGCCCGCGAGCGGGCGATCTACCTGCTTGAGCGGGTCGGCATCACGGCTGCGGCCAGCCGTCTCTCGCAATATCCGCATCAGCTTTCCGGCGGCTTGCGCCAGCGCGTGATGATCGCCATGGCGCTGATGTGTGACCCGGAACTGATCATCGCGGACGAGCCGACCACCGCGCTCGACGTCACCATCCAGGCGCAGATCCTGCACCTGCTGGCCGAGCTGCGGAACGAGTTCAACTCGGCCCTGATCCTGATCACCCATGACCTTGGCGTGGTCGCCCGGGTCGCGGACAAGGTGGCGGTGATGTATGCGGGCAAGATCGTCGAGGCCGGTACGGTCGAGGAAATCTTCAACCAACCTCTGCACCCTTATACGCAAGGCCTGATCAACTGCATTCCGGTGCCGGGCAAGACCAAGCGCGGCTCCCGTCTCGGCTCCATCCCCGGCATCGTCCCGACCCTGATCGGCGACATAAAGGGATGCAGCTTCCGCAACCGCTGTGCCTTCGCCCATGACGAATGCAACATCAAGGATCCGTTCCACACGTTGAGCCCGGGGCGCGGTTACCGCTGCACTCTCGATGTGTCCACGTGTGAAGCCAATGCGAAGGAGCTGGTATCGGCATGACCGGACAGACCCCGCCCCCCGTCCTCGAAATGCGGGACGTCACGAAGACCTACATGATCCGCCGCGGTATCTTCAGCCCGAAGCAGCCTCTGCATGCGGTGAACGGCATCTCCCTGAAGATCAATAAAGGCGACGTTCTCGGCCTGGTCGGTGAATCCGGCTGCGGCAAGTCGACCCTCGCCAAGATTTTGCTCGGCCTCGAATTGCCGAGCACGGGCGAGATCTTCATCGATGGAGAGACGGCCCACCAGAGCGGCGACCGGAAAGCGATCTCCCGCCGTATCCAGCCGATCTTCCAGGACCCTTACTCTTCGCTCAACCCGCGCAAGACCATCGGCTCTATCGTCTCGCTGCCGTTGCGCGTGCACAAGGTGGGCGATCCGTCGACCTGGCGGAAAGCCGTCGAGGATATCCTCGATATCGTCGGCCTGCCGCGGCGGGTCTATGACAGTTATCCGAACCAGCTTTCCGGCGGTCAGCGCCAGCGCGTCGCCATCGCCCGCGCACTCATCATGAAGCCGGAAATCGTCATCTGCGACGAGCCGACCTCCGCGCTCGACGTCTCCGTGCAATCCCAGATCCTGAACCTGCTGATGGACCTGCGCGAGGAGCTGAACCTCACCTACGTGCTGATCAGCCACAATCTCGCCGTGGTCGAGCATATCGCCACCAAGGTGGCGGTGATGTATCTCGGTCGGATCGTCGAGGAAACCGGCACGGACAAGCTCTTCGAGGCCTCCCGGCATCCCTATACCGGCGCCCTGCTCAGTTCCGTGCTGACACCGGAGCCCGGTCTCGGCGTCCCGGACAGCGGCCTCGGCATTGCCTTCCCGAACCCGATCAATCCGCCGAGCGGCTGCACCTTCCACCCGCGCTGCGCCAAGGCGTTCGGTCCCTGCCCGGTGGAGAAGCCGCCGGTCATCCAGGACGCCGACGGCCGCGTGGAGTGCCATCTCTACGCCTGAGGGCAGAGACAGAGACGCACCGATGCTTTACCGGACGCTGTGCCCTGACGATTTCGATGACGCAGTGACGTTGTACCGGGAATTGTCCGGAACGCGCCCGGTTGCCGACGGCGAGTTCGGCCGCGACATCTTTCAGCAAATCCTCACCCGCGACGGCACCGCCATTCACGGCGCCGAGACGGACGGACGGATCGTCTCCATGGCGACGCTCCACCTGATGCCGAACATGACCTATGGCGGCCGGCCTTACGCGCTGGTGGAGAATGTCGTGACCCTGAAGGCTTATCAGGGACAGGGCATGGGGCGCGGGGTGATGAACGCCCTGATCGAAGCGGCATGGGCTGCCGATGCCTACAAGATCATGCTGCTGACAGGCCGCCGCGCAGAGGCGCGCGGTTTCTATGAAAAGCTCGGCTTTGACGGGAATGAGAAGCACGGGATGATCCTGCGCAAGGCTCTTCCCACCGAATAAATTTCACCCGCCGCGTCACGTCTCTGTCATGCTCCCCGGCTAAGGTTTCGGTCTTTCCTTCAGACGTCATCCCGGAACAGTCATGTCCCTCACCTTCGCGACCTACAATATCCAGTTCGGCCTCGGCCAGGACGGCGCATTCGATACCGGCCGCATTGCCGATGCCGTCTCCGAAGCAGACATCATCTGTTTTCAGGAAGTGGTGCAGAACTGGCCGCGCGACGATTACGAGGATCAGGCCGCCAGCATCGCGGAGCGGCTGAACCTGTTCTACGTTTTCGGCTCCAGCTTCAACGTGGATGGCAGCTTCCGGGACGAGAACGGCAAGGTCGTGAACCGGCGCCGGACCTTCGGCAACATGGTGGCAAGCCGCTGGCCGATCACGGCCTCCCGCACCCTGCACCTGCGCAAGAAACCGTCCCCCGATCTGTTCGACCTGCAGCGCTGCGCCGTCGAAACCATCATCGCTCTGCCGTCCGGCCCGATCCGGGTCTACAGCACCCACCTGGCGCATCAGGCACCGTCGCACCGCATGCCGCAGGTAGAGGCGTTGAGGGAATATATCTTCCGCGCGCCCTATGAAGGCGGCCCGATCGACAGCCCGCATCCCCTGCCGCCGCAATCGGCCTTCGACTGGACGGAAGGGCTGGAATTCGCCCCGGCGCCGCGCTCTGCCATTCTCGCGGGTGACCTGAATTGCCGCCCGACATCCGAGGAATATGCCCATCTCTGCGGCGAGCCCCATCCGAAGCACGGACGGATCCGGCATTACGATCAACTGGTCGATAGCTGGGTTGCCGCCGGTAACGGCGAGGAAGGTGTCTCAACCATCTATACCCGGGACGGCGACTACAAGATCGACCATGTGCTAACAACCGATGACCTCGCACCGAAGGTCACGAAGAGCTGGGTGGCGACGGACGAGATCGCCTCCGACCATTATCCGGTCTTTGTCGAATTCGACCTCTGACCGGCAAGGCGATTGGCGGCGGGATCCGCTGACCGGCTTGCCTCCCAGGCACGTCTGAGGCTCTCGCCCTCTCCTTCGAACCGTTCGTCCAGCGGCGTACATTCATGCATCCGGTCCGGCCGGAAATGCCGGAAGTCCTTCCGCAACCGGCACCACGCCGCCAGCACGGCAACCTCGGCGTAATAGATCAGGGCAACCGGCAGAACCTTGCGCCGGGTCAGCGAGCCTGAATCGTCCCCGTAGACGATCTGCAAGGCGCGCTCTTCCCGGATCGCCGCCCTGATTTCCGGAAGCAGATCCAGATCCGGCGCCCCCCAGCTGCTCGTCAGCAGAGCCTCGCTAAGCGGTGTGGCGGCGTTGAGCTTGCGCGCGGCGCGCTCCGCCGCCCGCTTCAGCCCCGCATCGCCCGTCCGCGCCAGCATGGACAATCCGACCGAGATCGCCTCCGCCTCCTCGATATCAAAATTGATCGGCGGCAGGTCATAGCCGCGCTGCAGGACGTAGCCAATACCGGCCTCACCCGCGACCGGTATCCGCATGGACTGAAGCGCCGCGATGTCGCGATAGATCGTCCGGGCCGAGACCTCAAGCTGTTCAGCCAGGCGCGCGGCGATCACCGGAGACCGGGCGCCGCGCAAAATCTGGATAATCTCGAACAATCTGTCAGTAGGACGCATTCACCGATGCCTTTCATACTGAAAAATAACAAATCATTACTGACAACATGTTGTCAGTAGGAAATTGCTAAAGCCCCGGATCACAGCATCAATCCGAGGATTTTGCGCCATGTCAGCCAGCCTGCCCGCCCCCCGGCCCATATCGTCCGCCCTTGCCGGCGGAATAGCCCTCGTCTGCCTCTCCAGCCTGTTCTTCAGTACAGCCGGCCTCTTCACCAAGGGGGTGCCGGAGGATGCCTGGACCATTGTGTTCTGGCGCGGCCTGGCTGCCGCCTCCTTTACCTTCGGGTATCTGCTGACAACGGGGCGCTGGCGCCGGGAGGTTGCGAATTTCGGCTGGCCCGCCCTCTTCGTCACCCTGCTGGGGGCGAGTGGCTCGGCGGCCTTTATCAACTCTTTCAAGCTGACCAGCGTCGCCAATGTCGCGCTGATCTACGCGACCGTGCCGTTCATGGCCGCCGGGCTTGCCTGGGTCTGTCTCAGGGAGCGGCCGACGCGCCGCACGCTGATCGCCAGTCTGGCGACACTGGGCGGGGTGCTCATTATCGTTGCCGGGTCCATCGGCGGGATCAGCCTTGAAGGGGATCTGCTGGCGCTCTGGATGACGGTGACGCTGGCAGGCTCGATGGTGGTCTACAGGCGCTGGCCGGAGACACCGGCGGGACTGCCGTCCGCCTTCTCGTCAATCGTGCTGCTCCCCGTCGCCCTGCTGGTGGCCGCCCCTCTCGATGCCGACCCGGAGAATCTGCCCGCCCTTGTCGGTTTCGGTCTCGTCTTTGCCGTCGCCTCGATCACGCTGATGGCCGGAGCACGCCTGCTCCCTTCAGCCGAGACAGCCTTGCTCAGCGCACTCGAAACACCGGTGGCGCCGCTGCTCGCCTTTCTGTTTCTCGACGAGATACCGCCCGTCGAAACCTTCATGGGAGGCGGGCTTATCCTGGCGGCGATCCTCTGGGCACAATGGCCCCGGAGAGCTTCCCCCGCAGTCAGGGCCTGATATCGGAAACGGCGTTTTTGCGCCGGGCCACCGCTTCACGATGCGCGATGTAGGAAATACTGCCGACGATGATCGCCGCTCCGATCCAGGTGAAGATCTCCGGCACTTCGCCGAACACCGCCAGCCCGATCAGGGCGGACCAGACCAGTTGCACGAACTTGATGGGCTGAATCGCCGACATCTCCGCGACCTTGAAGCCCTGGGTCATCAGCAAATGTCCAAGCGTCGCCAGACCGGCCGTGACAAAAACCAGTGCCAGCTCTTCAATGGTCGGTGCCCGCCAGATATAGAGTGCGGGAATCAGGGTGAAGATGGTCACAAAAACCGACAGGTAGGCGACCACGGCGGGACCCGTCTCCGTCACCGTCAGTTTTTTCGCGACAATATCGGCGCAGGCAAAGATCGGCGCCGCCAGCAGCATGGCGATTGCGCCCGGATCCACCACCTCGAAACCCGGCCGGATGATGACAAGAGCACCAAACAGCCCGATCACGATAGCTACCATCCGGCGCAGGCGGATAGCCTCACCCAGGAACAAGGCCGCCAGCAGCGTGGTATAGACCGGCGCCGTGAAGCCCATGGCCGTCACCTCCGCCAGCGGCATCCGTGACATGGCATAAAACCAGAGTAAGACACCTGTACCGTGCAGAAAACCGCGCAGGGCATGCATGGGCAGCTTGGCGCCGCGAAGATCCGACGGTCGCAGCTTCAGGAAGAAGGGCGCCATGAAGATCAGCGCGAAGGCATAGCGCAGGAAGCCGGTCTGGATCGGGTCCAGCGTGGCGCCGACATAGCGCACGATTGCCATGAAACAGGAAAAGACCAGCCCCGAGAGGGCGATCCAGATCATGCCCTGAACATTGGCCGGGATAGCATTGAAGCGGGATCGCAGATCCCTGAGGACGATCAAGGGCATATTGGCCATTAGGAAATAATCATGGACCTATGTCTATCATTACTCCTGCCGGGGGAAATGACAAAGGTCACTTCGCGGCACCTTTATCGATGGATAACGGCACGAGCCATCCCATAATTCAGTCGTCATTCTCGCTGGCCGCGAGCAGATGCAGACGGGCTTTCTGTGCGCCCCTTATATGTTCCCGCATCAGACGTTCCGCACTGTCCGGGTCCTTGTCGGCAATCGCCTGAACGATCGCGGCATGTTCCGCCTTTGCCGCATCGGAACGTCCCTGCACACGCATCGTCGTCGGCCCCAGCAATGCCATCGCATCTTGCAGAACATTGAGCGTTTTCAGGAGATAACGATTATGGGCCGCATGATACATACTGCTGTGAAAGCGCCGGTTATGCCCGGCGACCGCGGCGGGAGAACCTTCGCCGGCCGGGTCGAGCGCAACGATTTCCTGCAGCATCGACACTTCGGCTTCCGAGGCCCGGTGGGCGGCAAGACCGGCTGCGGTGCCTTCCAGCACCTCGCGCATGAAATAGAGCTCCATCACCGCCTGGTGGTCCAGCTCGGAGATCACCATTCCGCGATAGGGCGCGAAACTGAGCAACCCGTCCGCTTCCAGACGGCGGAAAGCCTCGCGCACCGGCGTGCGGCTGACATCGAGCCGCGCCGCCATCTCGCTTTCCCGGACCCGCTGCCCCGGCTTGAGGTCTCCCGAGCGGATTGCGTCCTTCAGCTTCAGATAGGCGGTCTCTCCACGCGGCTCACCTGCGGGCGCCGCATCGCCATCCTTCGCCATCCGTTTCCGCACCATTGCCGCTTCCTCCCCCGCGCCGACATTCGGGCGCCCCTGATTCGCCTCAACGATACTGGATGGCAGGCAGTGCGCCCACCCTCTTTGCCCGACAGATGGACTTGCCGCTGGCCCAGCGGGAATGCCTCGGCTACGGTGCGCGACATCTTGCCTGGAGGAACTTAGCGCAATGCCTTACGTCTATCCGATCCCCAACCTGTTACCGCCGGAACTGGTCACCGAAATCCGCAACCGGCTGGCGTCGGAGCCGGATAGCTGGGTCGATGGCGCGCAAACCGCTGGCCGGGATGCCCCGAAGAAAAACAACCGGGAACTCGCAAGCGACAGCGCGCTCAGGGTGCAGATCTCGGATGCGATCACGACGGTGCTGCGCGATTATCAGAGGCGCGAGTCCCTGCTTTTCACCTTTCTCGCTGCACCCGCGAAAATCGGCAAGTTCCTGGTGTCCAGCACGGAGACCGGCGGCGGTTACAACGATCACATGGACAATAATGTGATGGCCAAGGGAACGTCGGAAGAGCTTCGCTCGGACATGTCCATGACGATCTTCCTGTCCGATCCGGAAAGCTATCAGGGCGGGGAGCTGGTGGTCGACAGCGACATGACATTCGCGCCGAGCTTCAAGATGCCGGCAGGCGGCGCCGTGCTCTATGCCACCAATTCGATCCATCGGGTCAACCCTGTGACGTCCGGCACGCGCGATGTTGCCGTCACCTGGATCCAGAGCGAGATCGCCGACCCCTTCATGCGCCAGATGAACGCCGATCTGCTGCAATGCCTGAATGCGGTGTCACAGAATGCCGAGCAAATGCCGCAGCTTGCGAATTTCCTGACCCTGAAGCTGGAAAAAGTCCGGGGTAACCTGCAAAAACGGCAACGCTGAGGGTAACTTATCCGGGGAGACCGGAGGGCGTCAGACCTTCCGGTTTTTCTTGGTGCTGACGTATGTACCGTCCTCGTTCTGCACCAGATCGACCACATCGTCTTTTTGGGCCGTGCGCGGCGTATTGCCGGCATTGCCCTGCGCGGTCTCTTTCAGCTTCTGCTTACGCGCGGCGTCGAGCCGGCCCACGAGCTTGAAGCCATACCAGATCGCCGCGACGACGGCGACGAGCACGAGGATTTTCTGAATACTGAACATCTATCCGTTTTAGCGCATCGTTCCCGGAGTTCAAGAGCCTGAATCGCGATGTAGCACATACTTGACCACTCCGTGCGGATTACCGGGGCTTTCCTGCCGCCCTTGAAAGACCATCCCGATCTTTTCCAGCACGGTGTGCGAGCCTCGATTGTCGCCGCGAGAGCGGGCAACCAGAACCGGAAGCTTCAGAACATTCAGGGCGATATCGCGGATAGCCCCTGCCCCTTCGGTTGCATATCCCTTCCCGCGAAACGGCGTGAACAGGCCGTAGGAAATCTCCACCTCCGCGCCGTCATCCGTATAGCGCAGCCCGCATTCCCCGCAGAATGCACCGCTCTCCCGCTCGATCACGGCATACAGGCCGAAACCGTGCGCGCGCCAATGCTCCGTCAGGACATCGAATGCCGCGCTGGCGGCTTCCGGCGCGCGCGCGCCGTATTTCCGGATCGCCATGACCTCGGGATCGCCATAGAAGCGCACCATTTCGGCACGGTCTGTTTCCGTGAACCGGCGCAGCACGAGCCGCTCCGTTTCCAGCCTGTCCGGCACCATTATTTTCATTGCTGTCCTGCTCCGCACGGGACTTCCGCATCACGGGAAATCCTCCGTTGGTGTTGAATTGTCGGCTCATGCGATCATTTCTTCATTACAAATGCAGGCGATGCCTGTACGCCAAAGCCTGAAGCATCCCGAGGAGAGTGCGAATGAAAGCCGCCGAATTATCACGTGTTGGTCCGGCCGAGGAAGTCGTGCTCTGCCGGGAGGTCGCGGATGCGCCGCCTCCAGGCAAGGGGGAGGCCAGTATCGACCTGATCGCCTGCTCGATCAATCCGGCGGACATTCTCGGCATCGAAGGCAATTACGCCAGCGTTCCGGAAACACCGTCTCCGCTTGGCATTGAAGGCGCCGGGCGCGTGACCGCCATCGGCGCCGGAGTGAAGGATCTCGCCGTGGGCGATCTGGTGATGAGCCTGCACCGCGCCAACTGGAGCCAGAGCCTGACAGTCCCCGCCGCAGCCCTGATAAAACTCCCTCCGGAAATCGATCCGGAACAGGCGGCCATGATGAAGGTCAACGCCGCCACCGCACTGCTCATGCTGAAAAGCTACGTCACGCTGAAACCCGGTGACTGGGTAATGCAGAATGCCGGCAATTCGGGGGTCGGCACCGATGTCATCAAGCTGGCCCGGAAGCGCGGCCTGAAAACGGTCAGCGTCGTGCGCCGGCATGAGCTGATCAAGCCCTTACACGACATGGGCGCCAATGTCGTGGTGCTGGAAGGGCCCGACCTCGCCAGACGGGTAGCAGCCGCAACCAACAGCGCGGAGATCAAGCTCGGCCTCGACGCCGTTGCCGGCTCTGCCGTGAACGACATGGCCGCCAGCCTTGCCGAAGGTGGCATCATCGTCAATTACGGGCTGCTCAGCGGCCGTCCCTGCACGCTCGACGCACACCAGGTCGTGTTCCGCGACATCACCCTCACCGGCTTCTGGCTGGCCAAGCTGATGCGCGGCATGCAGCCGAAACAAATACGGGACATGTATGCCGAGCTGAGCGGTTATTTCATCGACGGTACGCTGAAGGTCGCGGTCGAAGCCCGCTACGGCCTCGACGATATCCAGCAGGCGATGGCTCACGCCAAGCGCGAGGGCCGGAGCGGCAAGGTGCTGCTGCGCCCGAACGGGTGAGCTAGAGCCCGAACCTGTTCCAGAGCAACCGTTCCTCGATTGCGGCGATCAGGGAATGCGCAAAGGATGGCGCCCCGCCGGCAAGATCGGTCCCGCGCCGGAGCCGCTGCCAGAGCGAGCGTTTCGGCCCGTAACGGCGGAAGCGAACATCCTCGCCATAGCGTTCCCGCATGACGCCACGCAGCTCGCCCAGCCCGTCCACCAGGCCTTTCTCAAGTGCCCGCTTACCGGTCCAGACGGCGCCGCTGAACAGTTCCTCTTCCTCGCCCTTCAGCTTGGCGCCGCGCCGGAGCCGGACCATGTCCTTGAAGGAATCGTAGAGATCCTGCTGCAGCTCATCGAGATGCGCCAGATCCGCCGGCTTTTCCGGCTGGAACGGGTCCAGCATGCCCTTGGAGCTGCCTTTCGTATGAACGCGCCGTTCGATGCCGAGCTTCGCAATGGCGTCCTGCAAGCCGAACCCGGCCGTGATCACGCCGATGGAGCCGACGACGGAGGACGGGTGGGCGATGATCTCGTCCGCGCCCTGCGCAATCCAGTAACCGCCGGACGCACAGAGATCCTCGGTGAAGGCTGTGACCGGTTTGTCGAATTCACGGGCCAGCGCCTCGATCCGGGTCTTGATCAGATCGGACTGCACCGGCGAGCCGCCGGGCGAATTGATCGAAAGCGCCACCGCCGTTGTCCGGCGGGAGGCGAACGCGGCCCGCAGCGGCCCTTCCAGCCGGTCGATGGACAGCCCCTGACGAAAGGACGAGCCCCCGCCGATGGGACCATGCAGGCGCACCACGGCAATTTGCGGATCTTTTGGACCAAACGGGTTCAGCCGTGACCAGACAGGGCGGGACATGGACGTTCTCCTCTAAAGCGATCCGCCGAACGTAAGCGCCTCTCCACCCAGAGCGGCCGCAACCGGCGATGTATAGCTCCCATCCATATTGTGCAGCACCACGCCGGATGTAAGGGAAAGCGGTGTCCGCACACCTTTTCGGGCCATGACGATCACCCTTTTCGCAGCGCGCCCCGCCTTTGGGTAAAGCGGATGGACCTCCAGCCCGCCGAAACGCTTCTGCATCGGCTCCAGCATATCCGCCAGCCGGTCCGCACGATGCACCATGGCAAGCCTGCCCTTGTGCCGGAGCGCCCGGTATGCCGCCTCGACCCACTCGGCCAGCGGCACATCCCCCTCGACATGCGCCGCCGCCTTCAACGCGCTCTCCGGCAGATCCGCCCGTTCCGTTTCCAGATAAGGCGGGTTGGCCACGACGAAATCGAAACTCCCTTCCTCGAAGAGAGGCGGGCGCGCCTCCACCCGTCCGAGCTGCGGCAGAAACCGGTCCATGGCTCCGTTGAGGGCGGCATTCCGTTCGGCGAGATCGCGCATTTCCGGCGCCTGCTCGATCCCCGTGACAGAAAGCTCCGGCACCCGCGCCAGCAGACAGAGGGAAATCGCCCCGGCACCGCAGCCGAGATCAAGCACCCGATCCCCGCCACTCGCATCGACGGACGCCGCCAGCAGCACAGGGTCAACCGCCGCACGATAGCCATCCACCGGCTGCAGGAACCGCACCCGCCCGTCGAGCAGGCTGTCTTCGGTCACCGCGACGGAAAGGTCACTCCGCGTCAAGCTGCTCACCGGACTCCTCCAGCACCCATTTCGCCCGGCTGAAATCCTCGTCCCGCACGGCCAGCCGGCGCGGAATCGCATTGGCGCTGCCCTCGAGAACGCTCATGTGATTGTCCAGCACCAGCGGCTCCAGCCCCGCATCGCGCAACAGCGCGGTCAGAAAAGAAAGCCGGACAATGTCCGTCGTGCGCAGCAATTCCTTCATGATGCTTCCCTGGATGAAATGTGATCGCCGGGCACAATATCGCCACATATTCCCGGGTGCGTCACCGGGAAGCGGGCGCAACACTTGACCACCGCAAAACCGGTTCTATGCTCGCTGCGCGATAGAAAGCCGTCAAGCGACACGGAGTTTGCCTTGGGCGTGGTTGTGGATTTCGAGGACAGCGGAAAGCGCAAAGCCTCCATCAAGGGTCTGACCGATCTGGTGCAAGCCGATCTGGAGCGGGTCAACAAGACCATCATCGAACATATGCAGAGCCCGGTGGCCTTGATCCCCCAGCTCGCGGGGCACCTGATTGCCGCCGGCGGCAAGCGGCTGCGGCCGATGCTGACGCTCGGCGCGGCGGCCCTCTGCGACTATAAGGGCGACCGGCATATCCGCCTCGCGGCCTGTGTCGAGTTCATTCACACGGCCACCCTGCTGCATGACGACGTGGTCGACGAAAGCGATCTGCGGCGCGGGCAGGAATCGGCGAACGCGGTCTGGGGCAACCAGGCCAGCGTGCTGGTCGGCGACTTCCTGTTCAGCCGCTCCTTCCAGCTGATGACCGCCGATGGCTCGATCGAGGTCCTGCGGATTCTCTCGGAAGCGTCGGCCGTGATTGCCGAGGGTGAAGTGCAGCAGCTGATCACCACGAACGACACGGAGACGGACGAAAGCGCCTATCTCGAAGTGATCCGGGGCAAGACCGCGAAACTGTTCGCCGCCGCCGCCGAGATCGGCGCCGTGGTCGCCGAACGGCCGAAGGCGGAGCAGCAGGCGCTGGAAAGCTACGGCATGAATCTCGGCATCGCCTTCCAGCTGGTGGACGATGTGCTGGATTATTCGGCCGAGCAGGAAAAGCTCGGCAAGACGGTCGGCGACGATTTCCTCGAGGGCAAGATCACCCTGCCGGTGATCCTCGCCTTCCGGCGCGGCGACGACGAGGAGCGCGCCTTCTGGCGCCGTACCCTGGAAGAGCTGGATCAGCAGGATGGTGACCTGGCACGCGCCCAGAAGCTGATGGCGCAGCACAACACGCTGGCCGACAGCCTGGAGCGGGCCCGGCACTACGCCGCCATCGCCCGCGATGCGCTCGGCCTGTTCGAGGACGGACCGGCGAAGGAAGCGCTGATCGACGTGGTCGATTTCTGCGTCGAGCGGGCCTACTGAAACGGTCCACACAGAAAACATGCGCACAAGTGCAAAACAGCGCTTGATGCACTCGGGAGGCCACGCTATATAGCGGCCTCTCCTCGGTCGGGGAGTAGCTCAGCCTGGTAGAGTACTGCCTTCGGGAGGCAGGGGCCGGAGGTTCGAATCCTCTCTCCCCGACCATTAAATCCTTATATTCCCCCGCACTTACCAAGAATAAGCCCGTGATGCCGGTTGATGCCGGCAGCAGAGCGCCTTCCGCCCCCATGTGTACGTCGGAGCTTCCTGCCCACCGGCCGGGCCTCTAGCGCGCGAGCATTTTGCCGATCATGTTATTGATTGTCGCAATTGATGCCTCGATCACGCCCCGGTCTCCGGGATCGAGCAGAAAGTCCAGGATGTCGGGCACAAGTCCCGCCCCCTGCTCAAGCGTCATCCCGCAGCACGTCAAACGGGCCGCCACCTCGTCCGCCGTCACCTCGAAATAGCCGCTCGGATCTTCCTGCAACATTGAGTCGTCCGGGATACGCAGGCTGAGAATACGGCAGGCAACCGGCCGCATTTCAGTGTCGCTCATGGTGACCCCGCTCATGACACCCGCAAGCACGGCACCTGGAGCCGGCGGAATAACGTAGGTGAAAATAATTGCCATCTCTGCGTCCATGTCCGTCAGCGGGGCAATCATGTTCCGGCCAACCCTTTGCATCTGGCCCGTAACCTTCAATTCCCCCCAGGGCAGATGCTCGGCATATTCAAGCTCCAACCCACCCACGCCATCCCGGCATACAGTGGAAATTCCACAGATCAGCATTCCGGGCCGGTGCGGAGACCATGCCCGCGAGATCGACAGGTAGCGTCCGGCAAGATATTCCGGAAGCTGACTGGCCGGGTAAACCGGTCCACCATCCGGTTCTTTCGATACCGTGTTTTCGGATATCTGAAGATCCGGCATCTGGTCGCCATAAAGCTCGGTGAGCTGGGTGCAAAAAGCCTCGTAACTACAGGTTCGCAGCTCCTCCCCGCCGACACTGAGCCCGAGCAACCGGGCAAGGTCGTCATAAACGGAATGGTTCCGCGGGCTTGCACGCCCCTGAATCCATTTATATGCCCGAACCGGATCATAACTTGTATCCGGATTCGAGGCTTTCAATTTGGTGTAGAGCGCCTTTTGAGTCTCGCAGCCGGTAACCCGCATGATCAGGCGGAGCTTGTCGGCAAATCTCTGGGGAGCACCGTTGATACGGTCGGAACCGTCCAATAGAAACATCCTTTGGAAAAATTGGAAATCTTAGTGGTAATTTCCAGCCGACCATATCGTGAACGGTGGCCTTGGCGCCAACGAATATTATAAGAGTGCCGCGCTCTTTCTCTATCCGCCAGCCTCAAACCCGGCATTTAAACAAAAAAAACAGTCATTCCGCGAACTTACTTTTCATTTCCAGAAAATTTCAAATAAAAGCGCTCGTAAAATATTCGTCATTGTTGGAATTTCCAATTATTCCAATCCCTTCCCGAAAACTCTCGATTTAGATTGCACGTGGCGCCGTCATCTGGAGCTGCGCATTGCGCGGCAGGTGCAGCCATGGACCGGCTCGACGCAAGCAATGCAACAGAGCGACAGGGGATGGCGCCGACATACGGGTAAAGGCTCCCGAAAATTCGACGAAACAAGGATCATTGATGTCTCCCCACATTTCCCGGAGCCATAGCGTCATAGCGCCTGCGGTGCCCATGTCGTCAGCAAAAAGTGTTCTGGCCGTCATCGACGCGGCAACGCCACGGCCAGACCTCCTGGTTGCCGGGGCCGATCCGGAAATTGTCATTATCCAACTTTCAGGATCAACTGGAGTTGATCAGATCACGGCAGCTCTGGCCGACATGGATCAGCCGGTTGACGAGCTGCATCTGGTCAGCCACGGCGCGCCTGGGCAGCTGACCGTCGGCGGAAAGATGCTCGATGGACGAGCGCTGGCCGAACGGGGCCGGCGCTGGCGACGCCATCTGGCGCCGGACGCAACCATCCTGCTCTACGGCTGTTCCATCGGACGCGGGGAGGCCGGGCGGGATCTCGTGCGCAAACTCGCCCGCGCCACCGGCGCCCGCGTCCTCGCCTCCTCGACACCGACCGGCTCTGCGGCGCGCGGCGGCGACTGGTGCTTCGACGTCACCTCTTCCGGGACGCGTCCGTCCGCCACCGCAAGCGCCTTCCGACGTGCCCACGACACCTGGCCGGGCCTGTTGATCGCAATCGCGAACACGGCGGACAGCGGCGCAGGCTCGCTCCGTGCAGCGGCGGCCGGCTCACCGAGCGACTACAATTTCACGGGGCTCACCGGCACCCAGACCATCACGCTCACAACCGGCGCGGTTACGATCGGCGGCAGCGGTCCCTATATGCGTTTCGCCGGTGGAGGAAACTTCACCATCGGCGGGGACGACATCGCTCTCGCACATACAGGTCTGTTCCAGATATTTGGTGGCTCCGGCACGAACACCGTCACTATCAGCTCGAACATTACAGGCGGGGCCAGCGGAACCGTCAATTTCGGTTCTGCGGTCGGCAGCCAGACCGTCATCCTCAGCGGCACCAACAGCTTCAGCTCCGATACCAGAGTCAGCATGAGCGACAAGCTGTCGATCTCGGCGGACGCAAACCTCGGAAGCGGCGCACTCGAACTCGACACCGGTACGCTCACGGTCACCGGTGCGACCACGATCGACAATTCGATCACGCTCACCGGCAGCGACAACACGATCGAGACGACAGCCGGCGCGACCATTTCCGGTGCCATCTCAAGTTCCGGCAGCCTGACCAAGACTGGCGCCAGTACGCTCACCCTCTCCGGCACCAACACTTACAGTGGGACGACGAGCGTCAATGCCGGCACGCTTTCCGTCTCCTCGGACAGCAATCTCGGCAGCGGAGCGGTCACCCTCAATGGCGGCAATCTCACCGTCACCGGCGCGACCACTATCGACAACGGCATCGCTCTTTCCTCCGATGCGACGATCACGGCAAGCGCCGACGCCACGCTCTCCGGCGTCATCTCCGGCGCCAACAACCTGACCAAAGCGGGGACGGGCACGCTGACCCTGTCTGGCACCAACACTTATAGCGGCACCACCACCGTCAGCAGCGGCTCCCTTTCCGTTTCAGGAAACAGCAATCTCGGCAGCGGTACACTGACCCTCGACGGCGGCGGGCTCACCGTCACCGGCACCTTCAGCAAGGCGATCACCCTCGGCGCCGGAGACGGGACGCTCTCGACAGCCGGGAGCGACGTCACCGTGTCCAGTATCGTCTCCGGCACAGGCGACCTCACGAAGAGCGGCTCCGGCACGCTGACCCTGTCCGGCACCAACACCTACAGCGGTACCACCACCGTCAATGGCGGTACCCTCGCCATCGACGGCTCGCTCACCGCGAGCACTGTCACGGTTGCCTCCGGCGGCACGCTCGGCGGCTCGGGCAGCGTCGCCAATGCCGTAACCGTCTCCTCCGGCGGAACCCTCGCGCCCGGCAACAGCCCGGGGACGCTCTCCACCGGCGACCTCACACTCTCCTCCGGCTCCACCGGCAAGTTCGAGATCAACGGCGTGGCGGCGGGCACGAACCACGACCAGATCGACGTCACCGGCGCCGTCGACGTCACCGGGGCGACGCTCACGCCGGTCTTCGGCTTCACCTCCGCCACCGGCGATGTCTTTACCCTGATCGCCAATGACGGGGCCGACGCGATCACCGGCACCTTCTCCGCCCTCGCCGAAGGCGCGACCTTCAATGCGAACGGGCGTATCTACAAGATCAGCTACACCGGAGATACCGGCAACGACCTCACCCTGACGGACAACGGCGCTGTTCCCGTTGCGCCCTCCCCCCGGACGGCGATCGTCGGATCCGAGAATGCGGACGTCCTGGATGGCGGCAGCTTCGCTGACACAATCTCCGGCCTCGGAGGCGACGACGTCATCCGCAGCTATGGCAGCGGTGATATCGTCAGCGCGGGGGACGGAGACGACCTCATCTACGGCAACCAGGGCAGCGATCTGCTCCGGGGCGAGGGCGGCAACGACACCGTGTTCGGCGGACAGGGCGCCGACGTGGTTTACGGGGGCGCGGACAATGACTGGCTCTGCGGCAATCGGGACAACGACATCCTCTACGGCAATACCGGCAACGACGTCGTCTACGGCAATCTCGGGGCCGACATGCTATTCGGCGGACAGGGCAGCGATACGATTTACGGCGGTCAGGGCGACGACACTCTCGCCGGGAACAAGGGCGACGACCTGCTCTTCGGCAATCTCGGAGCCGACACCTTCACCTTCCATTTCGGAGACGGCAACGACACCGTTTCCGGCTACAACGCGGCCGAAGGCGACGTCATCCAGTTCGACACGGGCACCAACGTGACCTCCGCCGCCACCGAAACCGGTCTCACCCTCACAGCAGGAGACGTCACCGTCTCCCTCATCGGCGTCGCAAAGATCGAGGACGTCAATATTCTGTTTGCATGACCGAGCGGTATTGGGCCGCAGCTCAGCCGAGCAGATCCAGCCGTGCTTGCAGCCAGATCAGCGACGGATAGGCGGCGGCCCAGACCCAGACGAATCGATTGAAGCCGAACAGGATGAAATTGGCGGCATGGAACGCCATGGCGAGCGCCAGTCCGGCGAACAGTGCTTCCCGGGACAGCAGCGCCAGCGGGAAGAACAACTCGAGCAGGATGACGGCCCATGACATGACGCAGAGCAATCGCGGATAATCCGCCCATGCTCTCGTCCTCTCGCTGACCGGATAGACGGAAAAGGCGAAAACATCCCGCAAGGCCTGCCCTTTCCGCCAGTCCGCATGAACGACCTTGGACCAGCCGGATTTGAAGTAGGAGAACACCACCTGCAGCGCCAGATAGGCGATGACATATTCCCGCCATTGCGCATTCGGCATCAGGTGTACGGCGCACAGACAGGTGATCAGCAGCATGCTCAACAGATCGCTGCCGCCGTTATACGGCCCCTGAAACCGCCCAAGAATGAACAGCATATTGATAAACAGGGCGACGCAGACCCATTGCGGCTGGATGCCGGCCAGCAGCAATACGCTCAGGACCAGCCGCGCGAAGTAGTGCAGCCGCTCGTCACGAAGCCCGAAAAAATGCTCCAGACTTTGCTGGATGAGAGCAATCGACAGCAGGATTTCCGTCCAGCGGATTGCGAGTTCGAGACTCATCGGTCGAGCGGGTCCGATACCGGGTGTGGCGGTGAGACAAAGGCGATATCACGCCTGAGCGCACCTTCGAACGGACTGACGAAAACCAGCCTGTACCGGAAGAAGGATGCGGCCGGAAGTGAGGGCGTCCCGGCCAGAAGGTCGGCGCGGAGGCGGCGCCGGATCTCCCGGCTGCAATGCTCCTCCTGCCCCTGGATGAAGCGTTCGGCGCAGTTTCCCAGATAGAGTGTCTCGTTCCAGCGCGCATTCCAGAAGAACGCCCTGAGCATATCCGGGAAACCGAGCCGCTCGGGCCTCGGACGGCATTCCCGCCAGCTCTCCGGCGCGTCGTCCACGTGATCGAGCAGACAAAGCTCCACGCGCGGCGACGGTCCGATCACGTCAAAGAAGCGCCATGACGGGAACAAGGCGGGCAGGAGCAGCTTCACGATCCGCAGAATATTCAAGCCACCAGCCCCTCCGGACGCCCCATGCGACCATCCTCCATCCGCACGGATCCCTCGTCGGGCAAATCCGTCAAATCAAGGTACTATCAAGGGCGTAGTGCGTACAGAAGCGCCAGGACCATCACCTATATTCAGCAAGCTTTTTTACTGTGCGCTAGCGTTTCGCCGCCTCGATCGCATCGCCCATCAGCCGCAGCCCCTGATCGAGCTCCTCGTCCGACACCGTCAGCGGCGGGGCAATCCGGAACACCGCGCCCATTGCCGGCACCTTGACAATGTTCATGCTTAATCCGCGCGCCATCGCCTCGTCGCCGATCCGGTCCGCCATCTCCAGATCGGGCTGGCGGCTGGCACGATCGGTCACGATCTCAAGCCCCAGCAACAGGCCACGGCCGCGCACGTCACCGATACATTCGAAACGCTGTTGCAATGCTTCCAGCCCGGAGCGCAACCGGCTGCCGGCTGTCCGTGCCCGGTCGATCAGCTTGTCCCTTTCGAGCACATCCATCACCGTCAGGCCCACGGCGGCGAGCAGCGGGTCGGAGACATGGGTGGTCAGGAAGACGAAGCCGCGTTCATGTGCCCGCTCCTCAATCTCCCGGCTTGTCAGCACCGCGGCAAGCGGCAACCCGGCGCCGAGCGTCTTTGACAATGTCAGGATATCGGGCGTGACCCCGTCGCGCTGGAACGCGAACATGTCGCCGGTGCGGCCCATCCCGGTCTGCGCTTCATCGAGGATCAGCAGCATGCCGCGCTCCTCGCATTTCTTCTTCAGGGCAGCCAGATAGCCTTCCGGCAACTCGATGATGCCGCCCGAAGACAGGATCGGCTCAGCGATGAAAGCCGCCAGATTTCCGGTCGACTGGCTGTCGATCAGCGCAAAGGCGTCATCCAGTTCGGTCTGCCAGTCGAGGCTGCCATCGGCATGGGTGAAGCGCGGCCGGTAGGCGTTCGGCGCGGGGATCGCGAACGATCCCACGGCGGCCGGGCCATAGCCGCGGCGGGCGGCGCTGAAGGTGACCGAGGCCGCCGCTCCCGTCATCCCGTGCCAGCTTTTCGAGAAGGCAACGATCTCGTGCTTGCCGGTGACGATCTTGGCCAGGCGGATCGCCGCCTCGTTCGACTCCCCGCCGGTGGACAGCAGCAGCACCTTTTCCAGACCCGGCACCAGCAAGCCCAGACGCTTCGACAGCTCCACCACCGGACGGGAAAGCATTCCGCTGAACAGGTGATCAAGCCGGCCGACCTGCTCGCGGACCGTCCGCACGATATCCGGATGGGAATGCCCCAGGACCGCACTCATCTGGCCGGACGTGAAATCGAGGATCGGCTCGCCCGCCACGTCATAAACGAAGCTGCCCTCGGCACGATCGATCACCCGTTTTTCAAACACGGGACCGTACCGCATGACGTGATCCGAAACGGACGACCAGAAGGCGGTATCGGCATTCTGGTCAGCGGGGGAAGCGTGGACAGGGGAGACGGGGGCCATGGGAATCACTCTCTATCTGCCGGGAATTGCCTCAATGCCATAACGCGGAGCATTACTTTCAATCAAATTCATAATACAAGAACCGGAAATCACTTATATTGATATTGATATCGAATGCCTGATCTCGAAATCCTTTTGCTCCGCAGCTTCGTCGCTGTCTCAAGAAGCCGCTCGATCAGTACCGCCGCCCGGCAGGTCGGGCGAACACAGTCGGCGATCAGCATGCAGATGCAGCGGTTGGAAGCCCTCGTCGGCCAGCCGATCCTCCGCCGGACCGGCGCCGGTGTCGCGCTGACTGCCGCGGGAGACCGGCTGCTGTCCCATGCGGAGCGGATTCTGGGGGCACATGACGAAGCCCTTGCCGCGATTTCGGGAACCGGGCTGCAGGGCTCGATCAGCTTCGGATGTCCCGAGGATTATCTGACCACCTTCTTCCCCGACCTGTTGAAGGGCTTCGCCGCCGTTCACAGCGGTGTCGAGATCGAGGTCGTCTGCGCCGGCACGGTCGAACTCCGCAAGCTGCTGCAAAGAAAGCGGGTCGATCTTGCGCTGGTCTCCGTGCCGGAAGATGCGGAAGCCGGGCACATCATCCGGCCGGAAACATTTGTCTGGGTCGCCAATCACCCGCGCCCGCCAATCCTCGACCGGGCTATTCTGCCGCTTGCCCTGTCGGCGCCCGGCACCCTGGACCACGAGGCCGCGATCAGCGCGATGAGTGGCGCCGGGAGCGCGTACCGTATCGCCTTTGCCAGCAACAGCCTTGCCGGACTGCTTGCCGTCACCCGCTCCGGAGAGGCCATCAGCGTCATCACCCGTTCCGCCGTGCCGCAGGATCTGTATGTGCTGGACGGGCTCCTGCCCGCCCTGCCGAATATCGGGATCAGTCTCGCCTACGCCTCGACACGCCCGCCGCCCATCGCCACGGCCTTCGGTGCCTTCGTGCAGAGCAATCTGGCGCAGGCACCCGTCCCCCTAAAGCTCTGACCTGACGCACGGCACGACACGTCACTTCAGGCGTTCGAATGCTCCTGTTTTCAGAAAAGACGCAATCTGCCGTAACACCGCCGGACGCCACGGGATCAACGTGTGTGTCGTGGCGATACTCAGATGCTCTCTCATCCCCGGGACCTTTGTCCGCACGACCGAGACCCGGCCATCATGCGTCCCTTCGATAATCCGGCTTGCCACGGGGTAAAGCCATCCGCTGCTTCCGGCGATAATGCCAAGCTCATAGTACGGTATCTCGGAAGCGTTCCGCGCTGCCGTGGTAAGCTCCTGCCCGGCCGGGCCGTAGAACCAGCGGTAGAGGCCGTAGCCATGCAGCAGATCGGCAATCTCGCTGCCTCCATGCGGCGGCGCCAGCATGACAACCCGGCCAAGCAGGGTATCCGAAAACTGATCTCTGTATTTCGCAAGGTAACGGCTGGCCAGCAAACCGCCCATGGAATGGGTGACAAAATGCACCCGGTCACCGCCCTCCCAGACACCCTCGTCCGTGAGTCGTCCGTGCAGCCACTCGGCAAGCTTGTCGAGCGGATAACGGGTCGACGGATAGGATAGCGCCAGTGCTCCGAACCCTTCCCGGCGCAGGGTCCATCTCACCGCCGCCATATTCCAGGTAGTCTGGCCGATGCCGTGCAAAATCACGACACGATCCGCACCGGACGGAAGCGTACGGTCCTTCAACCGGCTTGCCTTCCCTTTTCGAGCAAAGCCAGAAGCGTCTCGCCCGCATCGAGGATATGGCGCGAGGTGGCCGCGATCGCCGCCTCCGCATCACGCCGGTAACAGGCGTCGATGATCTCTTCATGTTCCGCCGACGACCTGGAAATATAGTCGAACTCGACCAGCGTCAGACGGAGATAGCGTTCCGCGATGTCGTGCAGCCCGGAGATATGCGCGAGCAGCCGATGCCGGTTCGACGGCGCATAGAGGGCCAGATGAAAAGCCTTGTTCAGGCGCCCGAAAGCGCTGATATCCGAGCGTGAAAGCTCCTCCTGCAGTGCCGCCGCCTTGTCGATCTGCGCATTCGAAAGATGCGGCAGGGCCACCCGCATCGCCAGCACCTCCGCTGCTTCACGCATCTCCACATTCTCGCGCAGCTCCGCCGCATCGATCGGCGCGACGATGCCTCCCCGGTTCGGCGTGAGCTGAACCAGCCCCTCGCCCCCCAGTGTGCGCAAGGCTTCCCGGATCGGCATGCGGCTGGACTGGTAAGTCTTGGCCAGCTCTTCCTGGCGCAGCGCCGCACCCGGCTTCAGCGCACCGGAAATGATCGCCTGGCGGATCTCCTCCACCAGCCGTTCCGCGCGGTCCCCTTTTTTCGACGGCACAGCATCCATGCATTGTTCGTATCAGCGAGCGGGTTGACAGACAAGTCACGTAATTGCATTCATATTTATAAATTGGATCCAAAAAGGATTTTTGCATGACAATATCACGACTGGCGGAGATTCCGGGTATCGGGGTCGACCGGATGGGCAATGCGGCGGATGCGCTCGGCAATGCGGATATGCTGCGGCTGGAAAACCTGGATACGGATATCGCGCCGCCGAAAGCCGCGATCGAGGCGACACTCGCCGCCGTCACGCGGGACGATGCGAACAGCTACCTGCCGTTTCTCGGCATTCACTCCCTGCGGGACGCGGCGGCAAAGCGTTTCACGGCCAGCACCGGTATTGATTGCGATCCGGAGGCACAATGCATCGTCTCCGCTGGTGGTCTTTCCGGTGTGCTGAACTGCCTGCTCGCGATTCTGGAGCCGGGCGACGAGGTGATCATCTCCGACCCGGCCTATGCCGGACTGATCAACCGCATCCGGCTTGCCGGCGGGGTGCCGAAATTCGTGCCCCTGCTGGTCGTTGGCGGACGCTGGCGGCTCGATCTCGACGCGCTCCGGGATGCGGCCTCGGCCAAGACCCGCGCGATCCTGACCATGAGTCCGTCGATGCCGAGCGGCATCGTGCACACGGCGGAAGAATGGGCGGTTATCGCGGATGTGGCGGAACGATGCGACGCCTGGATCCTGCATGACGCGGCGATGGAACGGATCCTCTTTACCGGCGCGCCGGTGATCCATCCGGCGTCCCTGCCCGGCATGGCGGAGCGGGTCATCACGGTCGGCTCCGTTTCGAAGGAATACAGGATGATCGGCTGGCGGGTCGGCTGGATCATCGGGCCGAAATCCATCATGAACGATATCGGCCTGGTCAGTCTGACCAACGTGGTTTGCCAGGTTGGCATCGGCATGCCGGGCGCCGCCGCCGCGCTCTCCGCGGAACAGGATGGCGTCGCCGAAGCGACACGGGAATGGGAAGCCCGGCGCGACCTGATCCTGAAGGAGCTGCACGATATTCCCGTCGTCGCACCCGACGGCGGCTGGTCCCTGCTGATCGATACGCAAACACTCGGCATGTCGCCAGGCGAAGCATCGCAAAAACTGTTCGACAAGGGCGCCATTGCCGCCACGCCAATGACCGGCTGGGGCGCCCCGGAATGTGCCGGACGCTATCTCCGCTTCGTCTTCGCGAACGAACCGGTCGCACGCCTCACCGGCATCCGCGAACGTATCAGGCAGGCATGGTCACTGTGAGCAGCGTCACTCTCATCACCCGAAGCGCGAGAACGCGAACGGCTCCAGCAGTTTCGGTTTCCGCCCTTCCAGCACCCAGTCCGCCAGCATCTCCGCCACGGCCGGTGCGATGGCCCAACCGTGGCCGTTCCAGCCGACGGCGTAGAGCACGTTGGCATTGCCCGGCAGGCTGTCGATAATCGGGATATGGTCGGTGCTTTCGGCCTCAAGATGATTCGTGTCGGCCGTCTCGATCTGCATGCCTTCAAGCGACGGGTAGGTTGCCACCGCATCGGCGACGTTGAGATCGACTTCCTTCTGGATCGGCGTTCCGGTGCGTGTCGCCGGATCCCAGACACCCGGACGGCCGCCGGAGATCATCAAGCGCCCGTCCGGCTCCCGCTTCAGGGACAGGGTGCGGCTGGCATGGCCGACGAGATGGCGCACCGGATTGTTCTCCAGCGGTTTGGAGACCGCGACGAGGAAAGTCCGGCTCCAGACCGGCAGGTCGACCCACGGGGCGGCCAGGCTCTTCACCCCGGCATTGCAGAACAGCAGCACCTTGCCGTCCACCAGGATTTCCTCTCCTGCCGCCGTCAGAACGCCAAAGACCTTGCCGTTCCGCTCCAGCAATTGCGCCGCCTCGACACCCTCGCGCAGGATCGCACCCGCTTCTTTGGCGAGAGCGGCATAGGCCAGCGTGGTTTTCTCGTGAAAGGCAACGCCGTCATCCGGGCAGAACAGGCCGGCGCGGATCGCCGGCGATACATCCGGCTCAAGCTCCCGGACCTCATCCGAAGACAATACGCGGGACGGAATGCCAAGCCGGGTCTGCAAGGCCGCACGGGCTTCCGCCGGGGCGATATCGATTTCGCGCTCGATAAGCTGCAACTGGCCGGTCGTCTCGAACAAGGGCTCGGTGCCAAGTGTCTCGTGCAGCGTCGGCCAGAGCTTCCGGGCCCGGACCATCAGCGGAATCTCCCTGACGTCGCGTCCGTTCGCCCGAACGCCACGCCGGCCGGGGCCACCCGACGCACCGGTGGCGAGTCCGCCGATCTCGATCAGCTCGACCTCTTCCCCGCTCCGCGCCAGATGCCAGGCGACAGCCGCGCCATAGACGCCGCCGCCGACAATAAGATGTTTGGCCATGATCTGCTCCCGTGCCGAATCCTCCCTCACCTATAAGCGAGGATCGCGCGCATGTCGAAGCACCCCGCCCGGATATTTTCCATACGAATATTTTCCATTCCGGGCACTTGTCCTGAAGCCAACAATGGGGAAGGCTGGCGCCCGACATGTCCTGGTGACGGATCATCGTTACCGCAGACCAACAAGCGAACAAAACACGCTGGCGGACCGAACCGGTGCGACGGGCGGATAATGGGAGAATGAGATGACGAAGAACACCACATCGCACGGCTTCGCCCGGGGCCTGACCAATTACGGCGATTTCGACTTCTCGCTCTATCTGCGCCGCTCCTTCGCCGCTTCCATGGGCTATCTGCCGGAAACCATGGAAAAACCGATTGTCGGCATCGCCTATACCGGCTCCGGCTTCAATAACTGCCACCGGCATTTCCCGGAGCTTCTGGAAGCGGTGAAACGCGGCGTGCTGATGGCCGGCGCCCTGCCGATCGACTTTCCAACCATCTCCCTCGGCGAGGTCTACCTCAACCCGACCAGCCTGAAGTTCCGCAACCTGATGAGCATGGATACCGAAGAGATGATTCGGGCCCAGCCGATGGACGCGGTGGTCCTGATGGGGGGCTGCGACAAGACCGTGCCGGCCCAGTTGATGGGCGCGGTCTCCGCCGACCTGCCGACCATCCAGCTGATCGGCGGGCCGATGATGACCTCCCGCTACACCACTGCGGCCGGAGACGAGGAACGGCTCGGTGCCTGCACCGACTGCCGCCGCTTCTGGGCGCAATACCGTGCCGGCACCGTCGACGACGTGGAGATCAGGGACATCGAACGCCGCCTGGCGACCACGGCCGGTAGCTGCGCCGTGATGGGCACCGCCTCGACCATGGCCTGCATCGCCGAAGCCCTCGGCATGGCCCTGCCCGGCACCGCCGCCATTCCGGCCGTCCATGCCGACCGGCTGCGCGCGGCCGAGGCTACAGGCGCGGCAGCCGTGCGGATGATCAGCCGGCCGATCAAGCCGACCGAGATCGTCACCCGCAAATCCGTCGAGAACGCGCTGCGCGTCCTGCTCGCCCTTGGCGGCTCGACCAACGCCGTCATCCACCTGACCGCCATTGCCGGGCGGGCCGGTATCGATATCCCGCTCGACTGGTTCAACGAGCTTTCGGAAACCACGCCGGTGCTGGTGAACCTGAAGCCCGTCGGCAGCCATTACATGGAAGACTTGTTCGCTGCCGGCGGTCTTGGCGCCGTGCTGCGGGAGCTGAAGCCGCTGCTCAATCTCGATTGCATGACCGTAACCGGGGAAACCCTGGGCGAGCGTCTTGCCGCAGAGAGCGGCCCGGTAAACCGGGATGTGGTGTCCCCGGCCAGCGCCCCGCTGGAGCCCAAGGGCGGACTGGTCGCCCTGTTCGGCAGCCTGGCCCCGGGCGGTGCCATCCTGAAACGCTCCGCCGCCGACCCGGCCCTGCTGGAAAAGGAAGGCCGCGCCGTTGTCTTCACCTCGCTGGAAGATCTGTCCGCCCGGATCGACGATCCGGACCTCGACGTGACGGCCGACGATATTCTGGTACTGCAGAATGCCGGGCCGCGCAGCCCCTCCGGCATGCCGGAGGCCGGCTATCTGCCGATCCCGAAGAAGCTCTCCTCCAAAGGCGTGAAGGACATGGTTCGGATTTCGGACGCGCGCATGTCCGGCACCGCCTTTGGCACCATCGTGCTGCATGTCACACCGGAGGCCGCGATCGGCGGACCGCTCGCCCTGGTAAGGAACGGGGACCGCATCGCCTTGTCGGTGACAAACAAGAAGCTCGATCTTCTCGTCGACGAGGAAGAGCTGAACCGGCGGAGGGCTGAACTGGTCACCACGGAACGCGACCCGAATAACTTGCGCGGCTATGACCGGCTCTATGCGGAACAGGTCCTTCAAGCCGACCAGGGCTGCGATTTCAGTATGTTGCAGTCGTTAAACAATAACCCAAAATAACTGAGGCATATAATGTTGCGACACCGCCAGGAACACGCTATGGTACTCACATCACTGGCACGGGTGACATCGCAATGGATTATGAAGCCCCACCGAACTGGAATTTTTTCGGCACGGTCGAACGCCTGATCAAGGCGACCGAAACGCTCATCGAAGAGCGGCCGGAAAAATCCGGAGACGATCAGGATCTGGTGCAGAACATGGTCATGCGTCTGACTGTGATCATGGAAGATTCCGCCGGCTATCTGGCACAGGAAGAACAGGGACGGCGGGTCCTGCTTGAAAAGCGTCTGAATTCAATCCGGGCCCGGCTTTCTTCCGACTACAGAAAGCACCCGGCCCCAGGTCATAACATCCAGCGGCTCAAACCGCTCCCTCACTAACCCGCTTTCCCTTCACTCTGGCCATCCCTTTCCGGCGCTTCAGAAAAGCGACGGAAAGGTAAACCTGCGGGGTAATCCGGAATTATTCGGCGGCCATCAGAATGCCGTTGAAGCTGTCGACCGTGGTGCGCATGTTGTGCCCCGGAGCCGATTCAAGGAATTGAGTGCGCATACGCACCTCTTCCCGCATTTCATCTCCAGTGATCCAGACCAGAGCAAGCGGCACCTCTCCCTCGGCGAACGGGAAAGCATGCGGCTCCGCCATGAGCGTATGACGATATCCATAAAGGCGGGGGGCAAGCTGGGCCGCCGTGATCTTCGGCAGCGTGTTACCGACAGTCGCCGAGGCACCGGCCTCGATCGCATAGGTATAGGCCACCGTCGTGATATACCAGCTGATGCTGTTGCCGCGGTCATAGCTGTGGAGTCCACCGCGCGAGCAGATGTTCCCACTCAGATCGACCTTGCCGCGCAGACCAGACTGGTGATGCCGCCAGTCATGCTCTTCCGGGCGGTCGTAGAAAAAGCGGCCTTCCTCGAAATCATCCAGGAAGTCGTCCGTCTCGAAGAAACGGAAAGCAATCGTGCAGGCAAGCTCTCCTGTGTCTTTCCGGATGCTGACATAACGGCTTGCAGACTGATCGAGGTTTTCCGGCATGAATTGCGGATTCACGAATTCGGAATGCCGGCGGATTTCATCACACCAGAATTCCATGTCCGTACCGCTTTCAAGACTATACCCGAAGCTTTCAAGGTAACTTGAAAACACACGCCGGCAACGCGGCACCAGAGCTGAAGATGAGTAATCCATAATTGATAACCCCGCCTTGAATCCGACGGCATTGCCAATTTTCTAGCGCCGCCGATCACAAGCGCACGGCGTTCTGCCGGCTGCAAATAATGGTCTTGCAGCTTCAACTGCAAGTTTCCAAGTTAAACAGCGGATCACAGTTCTAAGTTCCATCATCACGAAGTAGCATCCGCCTGTATGTAATTATACACGACTTGAATGCGAATCAGGCGAGGATTCGTTTAGAGTTTATTCATAAATCCGAAGAACCTTTATTTCCCTTCGGCGCACATGCGCTTACTCAATTATTTTCAGAAGGGCCTAGGTTTCGGTGCCCCCGTTGACGGCAATCATCTGACTGCAGACGAAACCGCCTTCGTCACTGCACAACAAAGAGACCATGGCCGCGATATCGCTTGCCTCCCCCAGGCGTCCCACCGGGATGCGCGACAACTGGGAACGGATATGCTCCGCGTGCTCCGCATCGGTCTCCTCGGGCCTGATGGGACCCGGCGAAATGACATTCGTGGTAATACCCGCCGGAGCGAACTCCTTGCCCAGCGCCTTCGTCAATCCCCAGACCCCGTGCTTGGCGGCAGAAACCGGAGCGCGGCCGGCATATCCATGAATAGCGTTCATTCCCGCCATGTTCACGATACGGCCCCAGCCGGCTTCCACCATCCCCGGCAAAAACGCACGGGAGAGGTAAAAGGCGCCGTTCAGGTCCACGGAAATGACCTGGTCCCAATCGTCATCCGACATTTCCAGGAGCTTCTTCTGGGGCCGGATCGCCGCATTGTTGACGAGGATGTCGACCCGCCCGAACCGCTCAAGCGCCTCGCCGGCCATCCTGCGCACATCGGCACTGCTGCCGACATTACCCATGACGACCATGGCATCGACGCCCGCCTCACGGGCTTCGGCCGCCACGCGCTCACAGGCGTCGCGGTCACGGCTTCCATTCACAATGATATTGCATCCGTCCCGAGCCAGACGGAGCGCGATGGCCCGCCCGATATTCCGCGCCGAGCCACTGATGAATGCTGTTTTATTTGCCGATGCCACGAGAGCCATCCTCCGAATTTTGACAGAAGGATAGCGGCTAAAACCCGGAGGTAAAAGGCGGGAATATTAACGGCGGCAGCGTGGCGGCTGATCGTAGAGTGTTAAATTCGCGCAATCGCGCTCAAAAAAACCGGCCATATACTCGAACGGGTTTTTATCGGCATAAGCTTCCGTGCCAACCCATGTCGCGCCGCCAACAACCGCGGCAGTACAGCCTGAAAGACCGGCAAGAATGATCAAAAGGCCAAGAAATCTGGTGCATGGACGCATTTTGCCCCCTAACCGCGACGCTTTTGTCGCAAATACAATCTAAATAATAATATCAGAAATTTCTGCACAACGCCAGAAGCGAGCGGCATGCTTCTTGCTGCGTTCTCATTATGCCCGGGACAAGGTATACCGGGTTACGCAAATGATCGCCGCAAACAGCATTCGGACGGACGATAATGGGAATTAGTTGGACCAGCGCAGACTATCCGAGACTTACCGACCCGCACTTCATTGACGCCATCGGTCAACTCGTCCATGCGCGCCAGACAGACGGCTATCAGTTTTCCATCGCGCTGATGGGCTATCAGGCCCTGTTCTTCGATCCGGCATTCGAGGAAATGGTCAAACAGGAAACCAAGATCGACCGGCTGCAGACCGTCATTCACGAGATCCGGCGCGGCTCATTCATCAAGCCCGGCGCGGATGGCTGGGAAGTCAGTTTTCGGGCCGACATCCTGATCCGCAATGAACTTGATCCGGCAACCAACAAGCCTGTCGGCGAGGTGGATTACGCTTCCGATCTCGAATACCGCGATCAGGTCCTCTATGCGAGTGACGAGACCGGTATCGAAAACTTCAAGGCATGGTGCCGGGCAGAGGGCATTGAGCCCTGACCAGGCCGCGCCAGACTAATTGCTGAACAGTTTGTCGAACGGCATCGAATAGACCAGAAGCACCGATTCCGTTCCCGGATTCTGGTCGTCTAGTCCCGCATTCGATATATGGTGGAAGGTCAGGCCAAGGCGGGAACGGTCATCGAACCGGTAGGCCAGCTCCACGCCGGAACGGAATTCGACAGCATGGCCAAGATCCTTGCTGTCTCCGTTGCCATACAGGCCAACCGCAAAGTTCGGCGTCAGGACCCAGCGTTTACCGAAGAAAATGTCGAGGCCGACCCCGCCATAGCCGTAGGTCGCGCCCTCGGCATTCGCCATAAGTCCGATAAACGGCGAGAAATGCCAGATCTTGTTGGCTTCGGAAAACCGGTATTCGACACGGCCCTCCGCGGTCGTCTCGCTGTCATTCACATCATAGACACCGGCGCCGACGGACAGGAAAGCCGGTTCTTCGGCCAGGACGGTTTTTTCCATAGAAACCAAAGCAGTAATCGCCAGAATGGCGACGCTCAGATGTTTACGCACCGTAATCCCCCCACTTGGATGTGCGTATGATAGCCAGACCGGCGCATGCATCAAGCGTCGATACGCGTCCTCAGACGTTCCATTGCCGCGACGAGTCCTCTGGCAATGCCGGGCTCCATGGCGGAATGTCCGGCATCCGATATCACGTCAAGATCCGCCCCCGGCCAAGCCGAAGCGAGGGCCAGCGCCGTCTTTATCGGACAGATCACGTCATATCGCCCTTGAATGATAATGGCCGGCAGGTGTGCGATACGCTCAAGGCGGTCCAGCAATTGTCCCGGCTCAAGGAATACCCGGTTCACGAAATAATGTGCTTCCAGCCGGGCAAGAGCCAGCGCGCGTGACGGATCTTCCTGCCCGACAGAGGGCAGCGGCAGCAAGGTCGAACACGCCCCCTCATACCCCGCCCAGACTTCCGCCGCCGGCAAGTGAACGGCCGGGTCAGGATCGATCAGGCGGCGGTAATAGTTGATCAGCAGATTGTCGCGTTCGTCCTCCGGCAAGAACTGCTCGAAACGCTGCGCGGCTTCCGGAAAGAAATGCCCCATCCCGTGCATGAACCAGTCGAGCTCGGCATCCGTGCCGAGAAATATTCCGCGCAAGACAAAGCCGAGACATCGCTCCGGATGCGCCTCTCCATAGGCGAGGGCCAGGGTGCTGCCCCAGGACCCGCCAAAAACGATCCAGCGCTCAACCCCCAGCATTTCCCGGAAACGCTCGATATCGGAGATCAGATCCTGCGTTGTATTACCCGACAGTTCCGCAACGGGCGCCGAGCGCCCCGTTCCCCTCTGATCGAACAGCAGAACATTGAAATGATCGGGATCGAAAAACCGGCGATGTGCGTCGGAAATGCCGGAGCCCGGCCCGCCATGCAGGAAGACAACGGGTATGCCATCGGGATTGCCAACCTGCTCCCAGTAAAGCCGGTGCGGCTCGCCTACATCCAGGTAACCGCTGAGACGCGGATCCGTCCGAGGGAAAAGAACTCTGTCCGACACATCAACTCCTGCACGCTATCCTAAAGAATACCCAATCATTCTCACCCTACCATCCTTACCCCGCGCCCCCGGCCGCGTCACGTCTGATGGGCAAGGGCGCTGAGTAATGGATGATGGGTGATGGGCCGGGTATCAAATGTCCGGATCGCTTCTCCGCCAGGAATCGATTATCCATCCGGACAAGCCCCCGCTCTTGAGACCGCGCGCCGGGCATGATCGGATAGCGCATGGATTTTTCCTTCAAGACACTACGGTCCCTCCTTCTGACGGGCAGCCTTCTGCTGTCCGGCATGGGGGCTGCCCAGGCCATTGAATGGCCGCCGGGTGCACCTGCCGCAACCATCAAGGCACAACCCGTGACGGAGATTGTCGACGGCGACACAGTGCTGCTGGCGTCAGGTAAGGAAGTGCGGCTCGTTGGCATACAGGCCCCGAAACTTCCACTGGGCCGGGCGGGGTTCAAGACATGGCCGCTGGCAGAGGAATCCAGAACTGCCCTGCAGGCGCTGTCGGACGGAAAAGCTGTCTCCCTCCATTTCGGCGGGCGGCGGGAGGACCGGTACAGGCGCTATCTGGCCCATCTCACCTTGCCCGACGGCACATGGATCCAGGGAGCCTTGCTCGCGGCCGGCATGGCGCGTGTCTACAGCTTCAAGGACAACCGCAAACTGATCGGTGAAATGCTCGCCCTCGAACAGACTGCCCGCCGCGACCGGCGCGGTATCTGGGCCCTGCCCTATTACCGCATCCGGAACCCGGCCGAGACCTGGGACGACATCAACAGCTTCCAGCTTGTCGAGGGACGGGTGGTCGATGCGGCGCGGGTTCGCAATGTCGTCTATCTCAATTTCGGGCCGGACTGGCGGACCGACTTCACCTTCAGGATCGATCATCGCGCCCTCCGGCTGTTTGAACGCGCAGGCATAGATCCTCTATCCTTTACGGGCCGGGCCGTGCGCGGGCGCGGCTGGGTCAAGGCTCAAAATGGCCCCTTGATCGAGATAACCCATCCGGAACAACTTGAAGTTCTGGACGTTCAGTAAACATGACAAACACGGGAACCGTGATCCGACCGCTGGAGAGACTCTTGTCCATATCGATCAGGCCGCTGCATACCGCCCTTGTGCTTACCATCGTCACTGTCCTGCCAGTCCTCGGTGGCTGCAGCACCAATCCCGCCACCGGAGAGCAAAGCTTCACCGCTTTCATGTCTCCGGAACAGGAACGGCAGGTCGGCCAGGAGCAGGATCCGCAAATCAAAAAGGAATTTGGCGGCGCCTATAGCGATGCCGAGCTCGCGGCCTATGTCACGCAGATCGGCAAGAAGCTCGCAGCAACGTCGGAGATGCCGAATCTCGACTTCAAATTCACCGTGCTGAACACGCCGGACATCAACGCCTTCGCCCTGCCGGGCGGGTATGTTTACGTCACACGCGGTCTGATCGCCCTGGCGGAGAACGAGGCGGAACTGGCCGGCGTGATCGCCCATGAGATCGGCCATGTGACGGCCCGGCACAGCGCCGAGCGCTACAGCCGGGGCACGGCCATCGGGCTCGGCGCCGCCGTCCTCGGTGCGCTGACGGACAGTCAGGCCGTCTCCGACCTCGCCAATCTCGGATCGCAGCTCTACCTGAAGGGTTATTCCAGGGAACAGGAGTTTCAGGCGGACACGCTGGGTGTGCGCTATCTCAGCCGCGCCGGATATGAGACAGGTGCCATGGCAAGTTTCCTCCAGAAACTCGGCAATGCCAGCCGCCTCCAGGCGGAAATTGCCGGTGCCGATCATGATCCCGACGCCGTAGACCTGATGGCGACCCACCCACGCACCGTGGACCGGGTGCAAAAAGCACAGGCAGCGGCCAGCGTCCGGCCGGTCGCCAATCCGTTCATCGGAAAAGACCCGTTTCTGGACCAGGTTGACGGCATCCTCTTCGGAAGCGATCCAAAGGAAGGGGTGATCCGCGACCGGGTCTTCCTGCACAAGGATCTCAATTTCCGCTTCGAAGTACCGCCGGGCTTCCGGCTTATCAATGAAGAGAGCCGCGTCCTGGCTGCGGACCAGAGCGGCGGCCGGTTTATTTTCGACAAGGCCCCGAAGGCCGATGGACAGGCACCGGCTGCGTATTTGCGGAATATCTGGGCGAAGGACTATTCAGTCCGGGATCTCGAAAGCATCGCCATCAACGGTATGGACGCGGCGACCGGCTGGCTGGCCATCACGGCAAAGGACGGCACCGTATACACATTGCGGCTGCTCGCCGTCCGCTATGATGCGAACACTCTTTACCGCATGCAGTTTCTGATCCCGCGACAGCGGGCAGGCAGCCTCAATGAAGACATGCGCAGGACGACCTACAGCTTCCGTCCGCTGACCAGCGAGGAACGCGCGGGCATACGGCCCTATCAGGTTGAAGTGGTCCGCATGGACGGCGGCACGTCGGAGGCATCGCTTGCATCGACGATACCGTTCCCCGGATATGAAGTGCGTTATTTCAAGGTCATGAATGGCCTTGAAGGCGGCGCGCAGGCACCTTCCGGATCACGCGTAAAGACAATCAGGCCGCGCTAGAGAGCGCCCTGCCGCGGGAATATCAGACTTCGGAATAAAGATCCGAGCTGCGGTCCACATTACGGCTGATATGCTGCTTCAGCTTGAGCATCGCGCGGTGCTCAAGCTGCCGCACGCGCTCCTTGCTGACCCCGAGAACCGTCCCGAGCTCTTCCAGCGTTGCGCCATCCTCGACGAGGCGGCGGCGCTCGATAATGGTCTGCTCGCGCGGGCTCAGCTCGGACAGTGCATCCTTCAGCCATTTTGAGCGGGTTTCCGCGTCCCGCATCCCGGTCACGATCGTTTCCGGAGTCGGACGTTCATCCGACAGCATCTCCAGCCACTCATCCTCGCCGCTCTCCCCTATCGGGGAATTGAGCGACTGATCGGCGCCGGACATGCGCTGCTCCATGGCCTCGACATCCTTGAGGGGGACACCAAGCTCGACTGCAATCTGTTTGCGTTGCTCTTCCGGGGAGAGAATTTCGGATGCCTGCTGGATCTTTGCCCGCAGGCGCCGCAGGTTGAAGAACAGTGATTTCTGGGCGGCCGTGGTCCCGGTCCGCACGATGGACCAGTTACGCAGCACGTAATCCTGGATGGCTGAGCGTATCCACCAGTTGGCATAGGTGGAGAAACGCACCTCACGCTCCGGCTCGAACCGGGCGGCGGCCTGCATCAGGCCGACATTGCCTTCCTGTATCAGGTCGCCAATGGGCAGACCGTAATTGCGGTATCGCGTTGCGGAGCTGACCACCAGCCTGGTGTAGGACCGCACCAGAAGATGCAGGGATTTCTCGCAGCGCTCTTCACGCCAGGCCCTGGCAAGCTCGAACTCCACGTCCCGCTCAAGCAGCGGCTCGTTCATGCTCGACTTGATATAAGAGACGTTGGCGCGCCGCGTTTCGGGATCGTCGATATGTGCCATGGCTCCACCTCCAGACCGCACCTGTGAGCACTCTCACAAGTGAATACGCTCCCTCATGGAAATCGGATCATTTTGGCTCGCCCTTGGCGACTCCTATCGGATCACATAACCGCGAGCCTACCAGATATGGATATCCATGGCGGACAGAGCCCCGGCCCTATGCGCTGATCTGATCGACCACATGCCCTGACGCATCAAGGCAGACCGCATTCAGCACGCCGCCAAAACCGGCGCCTCCATCGATGCTGAGCGTGGCCCCCTTATCAACGATGCCCTCGTGCTTCGGGTCGTACCCGCGCACCACACGGCTGAAGGTGCCATATCCCGATGACGGAATTTCCGTGAAGCCCTGGCTGTTCCACCAGAAACCGTCTTCCTGATCGCTCAGGTCTTTCAACGGATCGAGTCCGCCGCTGACAAACAGCAGTTTGCCCTCATCGGTATAGGCCGCCCGCCGGAAGCCTGTCATGAAGCTGTTGTGCCCCGGGTGGCCACGGATGGCCTGACGCAGTTGCCCCGTCCACCTGCTGACGGCGAGCAGGCCCTCCATGATCGCCATGCGGGCATCCGCCGGACGCCCGCCATAGGCGGCAAGGGTCGCATCCGCACCGCGCTCCAGCATCCAGTCCAGGATATCCTGACAATCGCCGGCGAACTGCAGCTGCAGCAGCTTGCGCCACATTTCTTCCTGGCGGCCGCGCAGATACACAATATCGTCGAGATGCGTGTAGGGCGGTTGCGCCAGCAGAATGCGCCGGAACCGCAACAGCTCGTTCACCGTTTCAAGAACGGCCTCGCCATGCCCGTAATAATTTCCAAGATAGATAAAGCGGTCACCCGCTTCGTAGCGATCGGTCAACCCGTCATGCAGGGCTGCAAGCCGCTCAGCGTCGCCATGTATGGAGGCGACGGCCCAGATCCTCCGGCACCGGCGCAGCACCGCGAAGCGCTTGTCCGTCTCGGGTGAAAGGCCGGTTTGGTGGATCACGTTCTGTGCCGCGTCTGACATTGCTGATGTGCTCCTACACCCCAGATAGCAATTCCAGAGGCAATCGCCAACGCTTGTGGTTAATCCGACACTCCGGGAGAAATGAAACAGGCGGCACCGAAGTGCCGCCTGCAATCAGATAATCATGATATTTCAGGAGCCGTTCAGGCTGCCGCCATGATTTTTTCGAGCCGGTCGGTAGCCGCGTCTTCGTCGATTTTTTCAATTGCGGCAAACTCACGGGCAAGACGATCAAGCGCCGCCTGATACATCTGGCGTTCGCTGTAGGACTGATCGGCCTGACCTGTGTTACGGCGCAGATCCCGGATCACTTCGGCGATCGATACCGGATCGCCGGAATTGATCTTCGCTTCGTATTCCTGGGCACGGCGTGACCACATCGTGCGCCGGACACGTGCACGGCCTTTCAGCTTCGTCAGCGCAACATCCATCTGTTTGCGCGTGCTGAGACGGCGCAGGCCGGAATCGTTGGCTTTTCCGACGGGGATGCGCAACGTCATGCGATCCTGCTCGAAGGTGATAACCAGGAGATCGAGCTCAGTACCAGCGATCTGCTGCGTCTCGGTGCCAATGATCTTGCCGACGCCATGCGTCGGATAGACCACAAAATCCCCAGCCTTGAACTCCACTTTTTTTGTCATTATTTGGTCTCTCTCACTTGTCAGGACCACGTGAAACGCGTAAAGCGCAAGGAATCGCCGGTACCCCTAAAAAGCAGGCCTCAGCCCGTCTTTGCGGATACCGCTCAGTATGGTCCGAAACCTTCTCGGAAACGGCGGCGAGGCGAGACGTTTTGCCTCACCGAATTCAGAGACCTTATCACAAATCCGAGCAAAATGGGAGTCTGCGGGCGCATGGCGCGTCCACGTTTGACGCATGGCTTACCGTTTTGTGACGGTCAGCCTCAGTCTCCCTTGCCCGGAGCGGGCGAAAAAAACTTCTCGAACTTGCCCTGGACCTGCTGCAAATCGTCAGCTCCCGGCATGGCGTCGATCTTCCGGGTGATGTTCGGCCATTCCTCGGAATATTTCCGATTCATTTCCAGCCAGGCCTCTGCCTCCGGTTCCGTATCCGGGAGAATCGCCTCGGCCGGGCATTCCGGTTCGCACACACCGCAATCGATGCACTCATCCGGATGGATGACGAGCATGTTTTCGCCTTCATAGAAACAGTCAACCGGACAGACTTCGACGCAGTCGGTGTATTTGCACTTAATGCACAGGTCGTTGACGATATACGTCATCGGCACGCTCCGGGTCCGGCTTCATTGGACGGTTTCGTTAATGAAAAAACATCTACTCGGCAAGTCCGAGTTTCTGCATGACACGCTTGCGTGCAGCGCCACTCTCCTGGTCCGTCACGTAAATCAGCCCCGTGACCCGGCGCATCAGGCTGGCTTCATAGTCATGCAGCACACCGTCGGCATAGGCGACTTCCCACAGCATTTCCATAAGTTCGACCCGCTGATCATGATCGAATTCATCACGGATCACCTTGGTAAAGCTGTAAAAATCAACGCTGCTTTCCAGGTCTTTCTCCGCCGCGTCAACCTTTGCCGCCGCCTCAACCGGCGAACAGGCGAAACGGGACGCAAGCAGGCTTTCGATGGCGCGGCGTTCGTCAGCACCGAATTCGCCATCCAGCGTCGCGGCCTTCACCAGCAGCGCGGCGACGGCATCTTCAGACCCGTCGACCTTTGAGGCTTCGCCAGATCCGCCGGAACGGACCGCATCGAAAAACACTTTGAGGGAGCCGAGCATGGCACTTCCCGGGGTTGGTTGAGGGGCGGTCTTTTATCTAAGCCCTTGGCCTGATTCCGCAAGCACGTTTCCGTATGGGCCCTGAACCGCGAGCCCGGTCAGACACGCCGCCTTATTCGTCAGCCGTCCGAAAATGATCGATCAGGCGCCGGTCCCGTTTCGTCGGCCGGCCGGCACCCGGATCGCGCCGTGCCGGTGCAGAGCCGGGTTTGGAATCTTCGCTTTTCCCGGCCCCGGGCACAATCGGCGACAGGTCTTCATACAACAGCAGCGCTTCAGGAGCCGGTCCGCGGCGGTCCGCCAGAAACAGCACCTTCACGACACGGATATGAGGCCCCTGGGGAAAGGTCAGCACGTCTCCGGGACGGACAAGCTGGTGTGACTTCGACACCACCTTGCCGGAAAGACGCAAGCGCCCTGCCCCGACCATCTTGTTGGCGAGCGCGCGGCTCTTGAAGAACCGCGCGCACCAGAGCCACTTGTCGAGACGCTGTGTCTCGTCTTCGTTCATTTTGCCAGTTTGAGCTGCTGCAATATGGCAAACGGAGAATCTTCGGGACGCATGGCCGGTCCGTTCGAGCTGATCACCTTCGGCCGGTCATCGCGCTTCGGCCCGTCACCGTGCCGTTTCGGCTTCCGCGGCCCGCCTTTTTGGCCGCCCTTGCGGTCCCGCTTTTCGCCGGAGCCATCCTGGGCCGCCTTGCCGGGCCGGTTGCCGCGTTCCGGTTTGCCATCCTGCTCGGACTTGCTTCCCCGCTCAGCTTTGCCGTCCTTCTCCGCCTTGCGCTCACCTTCCGGCCGGCGCTTCTGTTCCTGGCGGCGGCGGGCGATGAAGCGGGGCTGTTCCTCGACATCCTCACCACGGCGATATCCGAGATCCTTCAGGATCTCCGCCATGGCTTCATGGCCGACACCGGCAAGGGACAGCATGTCCGCGGAGATCGCGAACGCCCCTTCGCGAGCCGCCTGACGGACCATCTGGGCGACACGTTCGAGCATGTCCGCCCGCACGGCATGACCGCCGACCCGCTTGTAGCCGATCGCCAGATAGAAGGCGTCTGTCGCATCCTCGGCGCGCGTGATCATCACCCGGCCGGCCGGCGGCGGACCGCCTTCGGGATACTGGCCGGAGAACACACTCCAGAGCATGGCCCGGAATTCCACCGCCTTCGGCTTCAACAATACCGGCAGGAACACGGTCTCGGTGCCGAAGCGGATGCCGAGGCGGGCCAGCGACTTGCGCTGCTCGTCGTCGAGATCCCGGCGCAAGCCGCCGATCTGGTCAGCGGACACGCCACCGATTCCCTCGAGCACCTGGAAGCCGATACCGCGCGCGGCACCTTCGAGTTCAGCCGCCTTGACCGCAAGCAGCGGGCCGAGCCGGTCTTCCATCTCTCCCGTCAGCCAGGTCCGCAAGCGCGTCTCGATCCGCTTGCGCATCTCGCCGTCGATCAGCTCTTCGTTCACGACGCGAATCTGCGGCGACAGAATATCGGCGCCCGCTTCCAGCGATGCGATTTCCGCTCCGAGCCAGATTACCGTCCCCTTCGGGCCGATCGAAAACGCCGCATTGTCCGCGGCTTCGATCTGTCCCGTACGCCGGGCCAATTCTTCCGGCAGTACCTTACGCGCGGCCGTCAGCACGGGCTTCGCGTTGGCGCTATCCACTACATCAGGCACGAACTTCAATCCTTCCATGTGACCGACGGCATGGCCCTCCACGACCACTGTGCTGTCAGGTTTTACTGCCGCCGCCAAGTTCCCCCCGTCCTTCAACTTGCGCATGAACAATGCCGCGCGCTTGTCGACGAAACGCTGGGTAAGCTTGTCATGTAAAGCATCCGAGAGCCGGTCTTCAACAGCTCTGGTCTGAGCCTGCCAATGCACCGGGTCGGATACCCAGTCTCCCCGATGCGTAATATACGTCCAAGTTCGAATATGTGCGATACGGTTTACCAGAGTGTCTATATCGCCATCCGCCCGGTCGAAACGATTAACTTGATTGGCCACCCAATCGGTTGCCAGACGCTCCGGCCCCTCTGTCAGGTCGAAATAGATCTTCGACAGCAGATTAGCGTGGGATTCCGTCATGGTCTTGCGGAAATCCGGGATCTGGCAGATATCCCAAAGCAGCTTCACCCGGTCCGTTCCCGTTGCCCGCTCCACGACAGGCTCCATCCTGGACAAGGCTTCCAGCGTCCGGTGATCCTCACCGTCCCGCTTGCGAATCATGTGCGGCTGGTCGCTGTGGAATTCGAGCGACCGCTTGAGATCGCCGAGGCTGCGGAACGACATCCGGTGATTGCGCCAGTAGACATGACGGAGCGGATCGAACCGGTGGCTCTCCAGCGCCTCGACCATTTCTTCATCAAACGGCGGACAATCCCCTGTCACACCGAACGTGCCGTCATTCATGTGCCGTCCGGCGCGCCCGGCGATCTGCGCCATTTCCGGCGGCGTCAGGCGGCGCGGGGCACGGCCGTCGAATTTCATGTCCTCGGCGAAAGCGACATGATCGACATCCATGTTGAGGCCCATGCCGATCGCGTCCGTCGCGATCAGGTAATCGACCTCGCCCTCCTGATACATCGCCACCTGCGCGTTCCGGGCCCGGGGCGAGAGCGCGCCCAGCACGACGGCGGCACCGCCGCGCTGGCGCCGGATGATTTCGGCCAGCACATAAACATCCGCCGCCGAAAAGGCGACGATGGCGGTCCGGCGCGGCAGCCGCGTCAGTTTGCGCGGGCCGGTATAGGTCAGCCGGGACAGCCGCTGCCGGCCGACAATCTCGGCCTTCGGCACCAGCTTGCGGATCAGCGGGCGAATGGTATCGGAGCCGAGGAACATGGTTTCCTGACGGCCGCGCGCATGCAGCAGCCTGTCGGTAAAGACATGGCCGCGCTCCCGGTCGCCGCAGAGCTGGATCTCGTCGATAGCCAGAAAATCCACCACCCGGTCGACCGGCATGGATTCCACCGTGCAGACGAAATAACGGGCGTATGGTGGAAGTATCTTTTCCTCGCCGGTGATCAGCGCAACGGCATTCTTCCCCTTCAGGGCAACGATGCGCTCATAGTTCTCCCGGGCCAGCAAACGCAACGGAAAGCCGATCATGCCGGAGGCATGCGCCAGCATCCGCTCGATGGCGAAATAGGTCTTGCCGGTATTGGTCGGTCCCAGCATTGCGGTGATCCGACCGTCCTCGAAAACGCTGCTCATGGGAAATTCGGGTCCGATCTCGGCTCAGGCGGAAAGCGCTGGGGTCTTGCGATTAATGCCAACTTCCCACATATCAGGCTCCATCAATCATAACGATGTCATTCTAGGCAAGAGGTGATCAAAAAGATGACTGCGGAAAAGCGGACGTTCCAGGCCGAGGTCAGCAAGCTCCTGAAGATCGTCGCCAATTCGCTCTATAGTGAGCGTGAGGTGTTCCTGCGCGAGTTGATCTCCAACGCATCAGATGCCTGCGACAAGCTGCGTTACCTGGCGCTTACACAGCCTGAGCTGACCACCGGCGACGGCGATTACAAGATCAGGATCGCCGCCGACAAGGACAACAAGACCCTGACCCTGTCGGATAACGGTATCGGCATGAGCGCCGATGAGCTGAACGACAATCTCGGCACCATCGCGCGTTCCGGCACGGAAGCCTTCGTCTCCAACCTGTCCGGCGACGAGAAAAAGGACAGTGGGCTGATCGGTCAGTTCGGCGTCGGTTTCTATTCGGCCTTCATGGTCTCGGACAAGCTTGAGGTGCTGACCCGCCGCGCCGGCGAGGACAAGGCCCATCTCTGGAGCTCGGACGGTCTCGGCGAATACACCATAGCGGATGCCGAGAAGGCCAATCGCGGCACCATCATCACCATGCATCTGAAGGACGACGCCCTCGAATTCCTCGAGGAGCAGCGCCTGCAGCACATCGTGAAGCGCTATTCCGATCATATCCCGGTGCCGATCCTGTTCGTGGAGACCAAGGACGGGGAAACCGAGGAACGCCCGCTGAACGAGGCCTCCGCGCTGTGGACCCGCTCCAAGAGCGACATCACGCCGGAACAGTACGGCGAATTCTACAAGCACGCGGCCCATGCGTTCGACGATCCCTGGCTGACCATGCACTGGAAGGCGGAGGGCGTGATCGAATACAGCTCCCTGCTCTATGTGCCGACCCAGCGCCCGTTCGACCTGTTCCACCCGGAGCGGAAGAACAAGGTGAAGCTCTATGTGAAGCGGGTCTTCATCACCGACGATTGCGAAGGGCTGGTGCCGGAATATCTGCGCTTCCTGCGCGGCGTGATCGATTGCGAGGACCTGCCGCTGAATGTCAGCCGGGAGCTGCTGCAGCGTAACCCGGTGCTGCAGAAGATCTCCTCCGCCGTCACCAAGCGCGTGCTCTCCGAGCTCGGCAAGAAGGCCAAGAAGGAGCCGGAAGAATACGCCAAGTTCTGGGACGCCTTTGGCGCGGTGATGAAGGAAGGCCTCTATTCCGATACGGGCGACCACAAGGAAACCCTGCTGTCCCTGATCCGCTTCCACACCACGGAGAGCGACACGCTCGTCAGCCTCGCCGAATACAAGGAGCGGATGAAGGAAGGCCAGGAGGCGATCTACTACATCATCGGCGACAGCAAGGAAGCATTGCTGAACTCCCCGCATATCGAAGGCTTCAAGGCCAAGGGCGTGGAAGTTCTGCTGCTGTCCGATCCGATCGACGATTTCTGGATCCAGGCCATGTTCGGCGGCTATGAAGGCAAGGACTTCAAGTCGATCACCCGCGGCTCCGCCGATCTCGACGCCGTCAAGGGCGCCGACGCTGACAAGACCGATGAAGACAAGGCCGAGGACAAGAAGAACGAGGAGAAAGCATCCGCCGATATCGCGCCGCTGCTCGCCTCCCTCAAACTGGCCCTGGGCGAGACCGTGAAGGACGTCCGGGAATCAACCCGCCTGACCGACAGCCCGGTCTGTCTGATCGCCGATGACGGCGACATGGACATCAACCTCGAGCGCCTGCTGCGCCAGCACAAACAGCTCGATAATGCCGTCCCGCGCGTTCTGGAAGTCAACACCAAGCACGCGGTCATCAAGGCGCTGGCCAAACGGGTGAAGGACGGCAAGACCGGCCAGGAACTCGACGACGCGGCCCACCTGCTGCTCGACCAGGCCCGGATCATGGAAGGGGAAACCATCCCGGACCCGAAAGCTTTTGCCCGGCGGCTGGCGATGGCGATGGAGCGCGGGCTGGCGGTTTAAGGCTGCTTCCGGCTTTTGAAACCGATCCAAGAAGAGCGGGCGACGTTGGTCACCCGCTCTTTTGATTCTTCACACAACGGCCCTGTCATTCGTCTCTCGTTCTCACATCAACAGACGAGGACTTAGTGATGTCATTTCAGATCATGCGCCACCAATCTGCGAAAGCGGCTGTTGCGGCTTTGCTTTTGGCATCAATGACCAGCCTTGCTGCTTCCGCAGCATATGCCGGACAAGCTTCGGACATGACGCTGAATTGCCTGTCAGGCGCCGGCGTCCAGAATAGCTCCAGCCCTTCGGATGTGGGACTGGGCCGCTGCGTCCTGGCGCAGAATGACGGCCGTATCGTCATCGCGAAGGCGAAGGAGACCTGTTATTTCCACCATAATTGCCCGGACGACGGAAAGTGGCAGGGCGAATACACCAAGCGGCAATGCGCCGATCTCAAGAGAAAGAATGGCCAGTATGCCGGAATGAGTTGGGGAACCGGGCCGACGGACTGTGAGAACCTGCACTAGAACGCGCCGTAACGAGCCGAATTCAGCCGGGAATTGACCGAGGGGATTGAGGGGATACCGACTAATTAAACCGGTTAATAGGTCCAGTGAGAATAAAGGCCATAGCCTGGGAATATCTAATTAGATCGTGTGTCCCCTTAATTCCCGAGGGAAGTTCACGGCAGCGTTTATGGTGCAGTGCTTATCGGCAATTGGCTGCAACTCTGTCCGCCTTGCCGAATTGGACTAAGCAATCCGCTTCTCACCTATTGCCGCCGCAATTCGATCAGAAGCATCTCGGATGCTCCCAATAATTTCTTCCCTCTCGCTCAACTCGCGAAACGCGGGGCCGTTGCGAACGCGCTGTTCGAAAGCGACCTCACACCAATGCAGAAAATCTTTTCTCGCCTGACGTGCTTTTGGGTCCAGCCAAACCCGATGATCCGATCCATCTACAGCAAGCAGCAGGTCGATAACCCGCTCCTTCTGAAGAAGAGGGTCGCTAAAGTCTGACAAAAGGTCGAGGAGGCGCAGCACATCGCTTCTGATCTGGTTTAGATGCACATCGTCTTGATCATATAAATGTGCCGAAAATCTTTCTGGCCAGACCCGCTTGACCGCAAAAACCGCCAACCGCCTTATCGCCCAAACAACAACCGCCACAGACGCGAGGTTGTAGAACGCGAATAGGATATAGATCCAATCGCCCTCGATTTGAGCGGCTTGGTCTAGATAGAACCAAACTTCGCGAACGAAGGTCACGTTGGCGACAGCCCACGTTGCAACCGCAATCGCCGCACTACCGAGCGATACGACAGAATCAAAGCCGCTGAGCCGCTTGAACCAATCCCGCATAGCGGGAATATAGCCGTTTTCCTCCCATCGTCGCCACCTAGGTGCATTTGATACCTAATCCCGCTCTCCGGCCGGGATGACGGCGGTGGGTGTTGGTGAGTGGTTTGGGCAGAAATAAGGGGACATAGAAATAAGGGGACATGCGACTTAATTTTAAGCGCATGACTCACGGCAATTGGATCAATCGCACGCCCCCATATCAAATCGCGTTCCGTATCGGGCCATATCTCTTCCCGCCGCCAGAGCACAAATCGGCGTAAGCCAACGCTTGACGCTTGTAAGGAATCACCTTACATTTTTCCATGATCAAGAGCATCGCTCACAAGGGCCTCAAGCAGTTCGCCGCCACAGGAAAAGGCGCAAAATTGCCGGTTCAGGGCGCCGCCCAAATCAGGCTCGTGCAGATGCTTCAAACCCTGAATGCCGCGTCACAGCCGGAAGACATGAACCTGCCGGGTTTCCACTTCCACGAGCTGACCGGCAACCGCAGGGGCACATACAGCATTCGTGTCACCGGCAACTGGCGCCTCACTTTCGAATGGGACGCGGGCGCCGCCAACGTCAAACTGGAGGATTATCACTGATGCTTCACGGTCTCCCCCCGATGCACCCCGGCGCGCTGTTGCGTGACCAGATCCTGCCCGCGCTTGGCGTCAGCAAAACCAGACTGGCGGAGAACCTGAAGATCTCTCGACAGACGCTCCATGACATCCTGAGCGAGAAAGCCCCTGTGACCGCCCAGATGGCGGTGAGGCTCGGCAAGCTCTGCGGCAACGGCCCCACGATCTGGGTCAACCTCCAGTCTCAATGGGACGTTGCACAGGCGGAGAGGGATCTGGCCGATATCATCGAGCAGATCCCGACACTACAGAAGGCCGGGTAAACGACGGGCGAAATTACGGGGCACGATACTTATTTTGCCCCAACTCGCGACGTCACCCCGGCGGAGGCCGGGGCCCAGGGGATGGCGGGCGGCGTTTTATGATCCCTGGATCCCGTCCTTCGACGGGATGACAAATGGGGTGGCCAATGAACTAAGCGACACAATACTTAATTCGACACCCTGCCCAGTCTCACCAGCCCCCACTCCACCAACCCCACCGTTGCACCCGCGCGTAAAAGCGCTATCGTGCCGCCGCATTCAGACTCTCGATCACAGGACATCCCCATGGCGCCGCAGACGGCCACCTCACAGCTTCTCGACAATTGCCTCACCGACGCGGAATTTCCCGAACTGCCGGGCTTCGTCCGCGGCAAGGTGCGGGATGCCTACAAACTGCCGGACCGGCGGCGGCTGCTGATCGCGACCGACCGGCAATCAGCGTTCGATCAGGTCCTGGCGGCCGTGCCCTACAAGGGGCAAGTACTGACCCAGACGGCGCGCTACTGGTTCGATCACACCGGCGATATCTGCCCGAACCATGTGATTTCCTACCCGGACCCGAATGTCGTCCTGTGCAAGGATCTCGAGATGGTGCCGATCGAGATTGTCGTGCGGGCCTACCTCACCGGCTCCACCAACACCAGCGCCTGGACCATGTATGACCGGGGCGAGCGAGTGATCTACGGCCATCAGCTCCCCGACGGCATGAAGAAGAACCAGAAACTCGCCGGGACCATCATCACGCCGACGACGAAACCCGCAGACGGCGGGCATGACGCGCCGATCACGGAAGCCGAAATTCTCGAAAGCCAGCTCGTGACGAATGAGCAATGGCGCGAGCTGGCGGAGAAAAGTCTGGCGCTGTTCGCGCGCGGGCAGGAACTTGCCGCCAAACAGGGGCTTATTCTGGTCGATACCAAATACGAATTCGGCATCGACGAGAACGGCACGATCACCATCGCCGACGAGATCCACACGCCGGATTCAAGCCGCTACTGGCGTGCCGACAGCTACGAGCAGAAATTCGCGGCTGGCGCGGAGCCGGACAGTCTGGACAAGGAATTCCTGCGCCTGTGGATTGCCGGTAAGTGCGATCCCTACAAGGACCCCATTCCGGAAATCCCCGCCGACACCCTGATCGCCTTCAGCGACAAGTATGTCAGCCTCTACGAGCAGCTGACCGGTCTGGAATTCGATCGCACCGATCCCGCAGTCCCCGTGCGCGACCGTATTCGCGCGGCGCTGGTCTCGGAGCTGCCTGAATATTTCAAATAGAAGGACTAAGGGATCCGGAAATTAGGGGGCACGTACCCCCTAATAGCCTGCCCCCATGCCCCCTTGATTATACAGCCAGCGTCACAAGCAACGCGTCCAGCCGTTCGAGTGTCGAGGCCAAACCTTCCTGCATGCCCATATCGATGACCACTTGCAGGTCTTCGGCCGAGTTATAGGCAACGAGTGTTTCAACGAGTGTGTGCTCGCCCTTGTCCGTGAAGGTCATGTTCACATGTGAGCGGGGCAGATCGGGATTCACCACGCCCGTCTCGTCGGTGAAGGCGTCATACCCTGTGTAGCCGTCAATGGGAGTGATCGTTTCGTAGTCCGTGCGGCTCCAATAATGTGTGCCGTTCGGGTCGATCATGGCGAAGTGCCAGTGGCCGCCCTCGCTGAAATCGAAAGACTTGGTCTTCGTGATCAACGGCTTGGGGGCGTACCATTGATCCAGGAGTTCGCTCTTGGTGTAACAGTCCCACACCAATGGACGTCCGGCGGCAAATTCGCGCCTCACGGTCAGCGTGCTTTTCTGCATATCCGCAATGAAATCAAAGCGCAGATCAGATCTCATTTGTCTTTTCCTTGTGGGTTGTCAGCGAGGGTTGTCAGCAGGGTATCGAGATTGTCGAAGCGGCTCGCCCAGATGGCCCGCTGCTCGCCAAACCATTTCTCCGCTGCCGCCAGCTTGTCGGGATTGAACGTGCAGGTGCGCACCCGGCCCTGCTTGCGCGAAGCAAGCAATCCAGCTTCTTCCAGCACGCCGATATGTTTCATGAAGGAAGGCAGAGCCATATCGAATGGGGCCGCAAGTTCCTTCACCGATGCAGGGCCTTTTACCAAGCGCTGCACCACGGCCCGGCGGGTTGGGTCCGCAAGGGCGTGAAAGACGGTGTCGAGAGGTGTTTTATAGTTATCCATAAAGCTAACTATAAAACACCAAACAGTTAGGTCAATGGGTAAGTGTTTTCTATGAGCGCTTTAATTCCTGCCGGAACAACCCGCCTCCTCACGCGTTTTGCTTTCAAAGGAGGTACCAAATGTCAGAGAAAAATCAGTACATTGAGAAAGCCAAGGCGCGCATCGCGCAGTGGGATGCAGAGATCGACAAGATGAAAGCCAAGGCCGATGAAGCCGAAGCCGACGCGAAGATCGAGTATCAGAAGCAGCTGAGCGAGATGCGCACGCAGCGCGACGAAGCCGATAGCCGGCTGACCGAGCTCCGGAACGCGAGTGACGAGGCCTGGGAAGACGTGAAATCCGGCTTCGACAAGGCCTGGGACGATATTTCCAACGCCTTCACGAATGCGACGTCCCGCTACAAATAAAAGCCGGAAATACTCGGGCGGGCGGTGCGCTTTCAGCCGCCTCCCGCCCGGGCAACGGTCAGGCGCTGAGCTTCTCCGCGTCGTAGACGAGACGCACTGTTTTCCGGCACCACTCCAGCAGGATGCCATGTTCCGGCTGCCCTGCCGCCTCGGCCGCCGCATAAAGGCAGGAGACCGAGACATGGTGCTGCAGACGGGCAAGCGCGCGGGCCTGCTCTGGTGTGACCTTGCGGGAGAATTTTTCCTGCGCCGCGATGATGCGGCGGAACGCCTTTTCCTCGTGCCGGGCATTCAGCTCCGCCAGCTCCGGGGAATTCCCGAGCGCGAATCTGAGCTTCCAGTGACCCGGCGTATTCACGCTTTCATCGGTAGACAGGCAGTCGAACACCGCGTCGGCGTAGGCCTCAAGCCCCTCTGAGCCATCGAATTGGGCATCGACTCCGTCCAGCAAGGTCAGTGTCTGCTCCAGCCATTGCCTGTACAGCTCGAAGAAGACAGCCTCCTTCTTCGGGAAGAACTGATAGAGGCTCGCGATATTCACACCAGCCGTTTTCGCAATGTCATTCGTCGTTATTTTCTCGGCGGGCGTATTGCCCAGCATCTCCAGCGTCACATCAAGGATGAGCTGAACCTTTTCCCTGGAGCGCTGTTGCTTGGCCTGTTTTCGTACAACGACCGAACCGCCTTCCACCCTCTGCACTCTTCCCTCCCACTCTTCTGATCGCGCCCGCATTCTTTTTCCTTGGCCGGGTGGCGGAACACGACATCCAACATTAACAGCAGCATAGCACAGGGCACACGCCCCAAACGCCTGCGGCCCGGACCGGAGCCGCGACCCAGGGCCGACAATGTGACAAACACACCAAACCCGAGCCTTTCCCCCAAATATAGGTAGCCGCAGAACAAAATGTAAGTTCCAACTTACATTTTTGATTGCACTTGCATATGCTTCTCATTATCGAAACGGCATCATGAACAATCCAAGCCGGTAGCCAGGATTTCGCACCATGGGGAAAAGCGCGAATGCTGAAATATTCCAGTCTGATCACGGCGACGCTCCTGCTGTCGGCTCAAGGGGCCATGGCGCAGGACAGCGCAACGGAGACAACGAAACACCTCGACAAGATCGTCGTTGAAGCAGAGGGAACAGCCTCCGGGCCGGCGGCCGAGCGCGCCTCCAGGAGCGCCGGCGACAGAGAATCGATCATCGCCGATCAATCGACCGTGGGCAGCAAGACCGGCACACCGATCCTTGACGTGCCGGCATCCGTCTCCGTCGTCACCGAGAAAGAGATGAAACAGCGCGGGGTCGAAAACCTTGATGAAGCGCTGGCCTATAGCTCGGGCGTCGTCAGCGATCTTTACGGCAGCGACAACCGCTACGACCACTACCTCGTTCGCGGCTTCTACCAGACCTCTCTCGGCTCCTACCGCGATGCCCTGCCGATGCGCATTCCGGGCTTTATCGGCAATCGGCTCGAGCCATACGGTCTGGAGCGGGTTGAGATCCTCAAAGGCTCCACCTCCTCGTTGTTCGGCCTGAATTCTCCGGGCGGTCTCGTGAACGCTGTCTCGAAGAAGCCGCTCGATTTCACATTCGGCGAAGTCTATTCGACCTTCGGCGACGAGCATGTCGAGTTCGGCACCGACTTCGGCGGGCCCGTCGACAGCCAGGACAAGTTCTTCTACCGGTTGACCATGAAGGGCCAGGACAGCAGCGACGGCACGGATTTCTCCGATGATGACCGGGTCTATTTCGCCCCCTCGCTGACATGGCGGCCGAACGACTCGACCGAACTGACCCTGCTTACCGATTTCAACAAGCGTAACGGCAATCCGGGGCACGGCATTCCATACGGCTCCAGCATCGATCCGGACACCTTTCTGGGCGAGCCGGAATTCGACAACATGGACACTGAGGAATGGAATGCGGGCTATCAGTTCAGCCACAGCTTCGGCAACGGCCTGCAGTTCCGGCAGAATTTTCGCTTCACCGACCTCAGCCTGAATTACGAAACCGTCTACGGGGCGAGCACGGATGCCACCGCTTCCCGCTATTCTTACGCGGTGAAGGGCGGCACGCAGCGGGTCGCGCTCGACAATCAGCTACAGTACGACACGCGCATCAGCGCCGTGGACAGCCGCACCCTCGTCGGCGTCGATTATTATTATGAAGAAGTGGACGAGAAGCGCGCCTTCGGTTCCGCCACCGGTATCGACATCAACAATCCCGTCTATTGCGGTCTCACCTGCATCACCCAGCCGCCCGCCTATGAATGGCTGACGGACCGGACGGCTGTCGGCGCCTATCTGCAGGAAGAAATGACGTTCTACGACAGGGTCATTCTCACCCTCGGCGGGCGTTACGATCATGTGGAGACCGAGTCCGAATATCCGGGTTTCGGCCTGTCCTACAGCTCGTCCGACAATTCCCTGACCGGCCGCGCCGGCGTGACCGTCAAGGTACGGGACGATCTGTCTGTCTATGCGAACTATTCCGAATCCTTCGAACCTGTCTCGGCGGAAACCGCCCTGCAGAGCACGCCGGAGCCGAAAGAGGGAACGCAGTATGAAATCGGTGTGAAATACAGCCCCGATTTTGTCGATAACGCTCTGTTTACAGTGGCGCTATTCGATCTCACGCAGACCAACGTCCCGTACAATACCAGCCCCACCACACAGGAACAGGTCGGCGAGGTGAACGTGACCGGCATCGAGTTCGAAGGCAAGATGGCGCTCACCGATCAGCTCGACGCGATCCTCTCCTATTCCTACTGGGATCCGACGATTGAAGAAGATGGCACCGATGGCAATGCCGGTAACCGGCCGCAGCTTGTCCCGAACAATATCGGCGCGGCCTGGCTGAACTATAAGATCCCCGGACGCGGAACCATCGGCGATCTGACCATCGGTGGCGGCGTGCGCTATATCGGCGAGAGCTTTGCGGACAACGCGAACACGATCAAACTGGATGCACGCACCGTCATGGATGCGGCGATCAGCTACCAGTTCATCGAGAACGCCACGCTGCAGCTCAACGCCAGCAACATCTTCGACGAACGGTCCGTCACCCAGGTCGATACCTTTGCGAACACCGCTTATTACAGCGACGGGCGGACGGTTCGGCTGACCCTGCGATACACTTGGTAACACGGAGAACCGGCGGTTCCCGGAAGCGGCGCGATGCCCCATCGCGCCGCTTTTACGTCAGCCGGTATCCGCCGGTGACTTCCCCCACGCCAAGAAGAGCGCATCGTCACTGCAGCGCCGTGCCTGGGCTGCACAGGGTTTATTGGCGGGCGAGTATCGGGACACTAAAGAAAAGGGGCGGTGCAGCCTGATCACTTTCAAGCCTCTCTTTCAGAAGCCGATCACTCTCTAAAATATTGCTTTTATTTGCATTAATTCTCTTTTTATTAATGTTGAATTGAAGCTGATGCTTGTCTATCAGGCTAGATCGCATTCGCGGATTGGCCCTCCGGATGCGCGCGTTGCACCGGCTGATTATGAGAGCGGATCATTGACAGGCGAATTTCAATCTGCCGCGAATT